>CAZGYW010000250.1:0-4865 GCA_964530495.1 uncultured Anaerolineae bacterium | reverse complement strand
ATGCGCCGCACCCGCCCGACCCGGCTCTTGATCGCCAGCGCGGGCCGCAGCGGAACATCGTGGCGCACGTCCGGGGAGGGGTACAGCCCGTACAGGACAATGCCGGGCCGCGCCCCGTTCAGGAGCATTTCCGGCAGGTCAAAGATCGCGCTGCTGTTGGCGATATGGCGCAGCGGCAGGGCGTACCCGGCCGCGTCCACGGCGGCCAGCACGCGCTGGAAGACGCCGAACTGCTCGTGGACAAATTCCCTGGTGGGGTTATCCGCTGTGGCGAAATGGGAGAAGATGCCGGTCGCGCGCACGCCGGGCTGATCTTCCAGCCAGCGCAGGAACGGCACGACCTCATCCGGTAGCAGCCCGAAGCGGCTCATGCCCGTATCCACCTTGAGGTGGATTGTCGCCGGGCGACCCTGGGCGGCGGCTTCACAGGAGAGCGCCTCCACCAGCGGCCGGTCGCCCACCGCCAGCGTGATCCCATCCCGCACGGCAGCGGCGGCCTCGTCCGGGGCGGCATAGCCCAGGGTCAGCACCGGGGCGCGGATGCCCGCCGCGCGCAGCGCCTGCGCTTCGATCACCCGGCTGACGGCCAGCCAGTCCGCGCCGTGGGCCAGCATCGTCCGGGCGCAGGGGGCCAGCCCGTGCCCGTAGGCGTTGGCCTTGACCACGGCCAGCAGCGTCACATCCGGGCCGGTCAGGGCGCGGATCGTGCGCGTGTTTTCCGCGATGGCATCAAGATCAACTTCAACATAGGACAGCGGGCGGGGTTCGGGCATGTGGGGTTTCCTGTAGACGCGGGCGCGTGATAGACGGGACGGAATTGTAGCGGAAAATGCCGCCCCCGGCCCAGGCAACCAAAAACCCCGCCGGGTAGCGGGGTTCTGTGTCGATAAAGGCAGGATTGTTACTCCTGGCTCAGGTGCTCCCGCAGCGCGCCAACCAGCGCCTCCGGGTCCTGGATGCCTTTGTTGGTCATCAGGTCGCCCAGGGTGCCCCAGTACGGCTCCCCGCACACGATGCACACCACATGGTGATCGGCCAGGAAGCCCGCGGCCTCAGGGTATTCGGCCACCAGCTCGTCCACGGTCAGGTTCAGCGTGATCTCCACGGCCGGCGCTCCGCTTACCTGACGCGCGCCAGCACGTCACTCTCGTCCAGCAGCAGGTAGGTCTTGCCGTCGATCTTGATCTCCGTGCCGCTGTACTTGGGGAAGATCACCACGTCGCCCACCGCCAGGTCGGTTTCCATCACCTCGGAATCGCCAACCGCTTCGATCGTGCCCTGCTGCGGCTTTTCCTTGGCGGTTTCGGGCAGGTACAGGCCGGAAGCGGTCTTCTCTTCGCCCTCGCTGGGCAGGATCAGAACACGCGCACCGAGTGGCTCAACATTGACGCTCATCGTTAGGGTTCTCCTTGTGTTGCGTGACCGGGCGGTCACGAGAAATCAGGGTCAGGCTGGCGTGAGGGCCGGGCCTAATCGGCCGGCCCGTCGTGGCTCTTGATCGCCAGCAGTTCATTGATCTTCGGCCTATCAAAACCGCGCACGATTTTCCCGCCGATGTCCAGCACAGGCACACCCATCGAACCGGTGCGGCGCATCACGTCGCGGGCGGCAGCCGGGTCCTGGCTGATGTCTACCTCGCGGAATTTGATGTGGTGCTGGCGCAGGTAGCGCTTGGCCGCGGTGCAGTACGTGCAGGTCGGCGTGGTAAAGACGATCACGCGCTTCTGCCGGACAGTGTCTTTAGCAGGCATGGTTATCCTCGTCAGTGCCAACGGCCGCGATCAGCCGGCCAGCGCTTCCTGCAGCTTGCCCAGGAGCATCTTCTCCGGCGCGGCGCCTTCAATGAAAGTGTCCTCGTTGATGACCGTGCGCGGCACGCCCATCACGTTGTAGCGCATGGAAAGGTGCGGGAACTCGTTGGCCTCCACCATGTCGGCCCGGACTTTCGCAGAAGCGAAGGCCAGCTTATGGGCCAGGATCACGGCGGACGGGCAGTACGGGCAGGTCGGCGTCACAAAGACCTGCAGGTGCAGGTCGCCTTCCAGCGCGTTCAGGTAGCGCAGCGTGTCCTCGGAGAGGGCGGCGTCACCATTGGAGACGAGCTTCAGCCCTTCCAGCAGGGACATGAACTCGTACCCGGACGGGATGCCGAAGAAGCGGATGCCGTAGTCCTGGTCGTTCGCGCCGAGCAGCACGATGGCCGGGATCTTGTCCACGTTCAGGTCGCGGGCGTAGGCTTCATCCGCCACAAAGTCCTTCACTTCAACCGTGAGCAGGTCGTTCAGCTCGGCCACTTCTTCCGCGATCTGGCGGGTTTCCTTGCAGAGCTGGCATTCAAATTCCTGCGTGAACACCACCAGCTTGACCGGGCCGGTCAGCTCCTGCAGCATTTCACGGACGTCTTCACGGGTCTTGTCATCCATTAACGGCATTGTCGTTCTCCTCAGTTTCCAGTACACAGGGCTTGCTTGTGCGTCGTTCTGTTGGGTTGGATGCAGGGGGGAGGCGGAGGTTACAGATCGGGCTGGCAACCCGCGCCGTCCGGCGCGATCCTTATGGGTACAGCCCGACCCGATTTGTATTACGTGTACAATTGCCCCCCCGGCAAACGATCCTATAATTTCCCGAGCATTCGTACGGCACAGGCCGGCGCGCCGCATGGCGCAGGGCTGGTGCGCCGAACTGCAGGGGCCGGGGGCAGCCCCTGATGACTGTCCCGCATTCCTCAACCCTTTACTGCCGCGACTTGGTCAGTAGCCCGCCTACTGGAAGTGTCGACAGTTCCGGGCCTTTTACGAGGTTTGGAGTTGAAGGTACTTTGGAACGACTGGCGATTGCACGCCAGCCGGGAGGTAGCGGGTAAGGCCGCACGTCCGCCTTTACCCCACTAAACGTCCGATATCGATCGTAGAGCAAGCACGAGCACGCTCTGTTCTGTGCTGCGCTTCGTTGCCGCATAATCGCCGCGCACCACATCCAGGGGGCACATCTCAATGGCATCACCTGAACACAAAGAGCACGAATTCTCCCTTTCCCGCCTGCTGGTGGGCCGCCCGCTGCGGACGGCTGATCTGCAGGATCAGGCCGTCAGCAAGCCGATTGGCCTGGCCATCTTCGCCTCTGACGCGATGTCTTCCACAGCCTACGCCACGGAAGAAATCCTGATCATCCTGAGCATGGCCGGTGTGACCGCCGGCATCCTCGGCATGTCCGTCCCGATCGCCATCGCCATCGCCATTCTGCTGGCGATTGTGACAATCTCCTACCGCCAGACGATCTACGCCTACCCCAAGGGTGGCGGGGCGTATATCGTCGCCCGGGATAACCTGGGCGAGCTTCCGGCCCAGGTTGCCGGGGCGGCGCTGCTGACCGACTACATCCTGACGGTGGCCGTGAGTATCTCCTCCGGCGTGGCGCAGATCGCCTCCGGCTTCCCGGCGCTGCTGCCCTACCGGGTGCACCTGGCTGTGGTCTTCATTGTCATCATGATGATCATCAACCTGCGCGGGGTGAAGGAAAGCGGCCGCATCTTCGCGCTCCCCACCTACTTCTTCCTGGGCATGATGTTCCTGACGCTGGGCATTGGCTTCATCCGCGTCCTTTCTGGCACGCTGCCCGTTGTCACCGGCGTGGAGGTCATCCACCAGGATGTGCTGCAGCCGGTGACGCTCTTCCTGATCCTGCGCGCGTTTTCCAGCGGTAGTACCGCCCTGACCGGAATCGAGGCGATTTCCAACGGCATCACCGCCTTCCAGAAACCGCGCAGCCATAACGCGGCGATCACGCTGCTGTGGATGAGCGGCATCCTGATCGTCCTGTTCCTGAGCGTGACGGTCATGGCCCAGCAGATTCACGCCATGCCCAGCCACACCGAAACGGTGATCTCCCAGATCGCGCGGACCGTCCATGGCGCGGATAGCATCCTGTACCTGCTGACGCTGGCCGGCACCGCCCTGATCCTGCTGATGGCCGCCAACACCAGCTTCAACGGTTTCCCGCGCCTGGCCGCCATCGCCGCCAGCGATGGCTTCCTGCCGCGCCAGCTCACCTACCGCGGCGGCCGGCTGGTCTTCTCGTGGGGCATCGTCATCCTGGCCCTGCTGGCCTCGATCCTTGTGATTGTGATGCAGGCCAGCACCACCGCCCTGATTCCGCTGTACGCCATCGGCGTCTTCCTGAGCTTCACGCTCTCGCAGACCGGAATGGTCAAGCACCTGTGGAAGATCGGCCAGCTCAAGCCCGGCGAAACACTCCAGGGTATGGAAACTATGATGGAATACGACCCGCACTGGCGCCAGAAGCTGGTGATCAGCGCCATCGGCGCGGTCGTGACCTTCGTCGTGATGATGATCTTTGCCATCACCAAGTTCACCAGCGGGGCGTGGTTCGTGGTGGTGCTGATCCCGGCCCTGGTGCTCCTGTTCTTCCGGATTCACCGCCACTACCAGCGCGTGGCCAAAGCCCTGAGCATGGCCGGCGTCAGGCGCGACATCCGTGAGCGCACAGTGCGGACTATCGTTCTGATTGATGACGTCCACAACGAGACCGCCCGCCTGATCACCTTCGCCAAGTCGCTGGGTGACAACTGGACAGCGATCCACGTGGCGGTCAACCCGGAGAAAACGCGCAATGTTCGCCAGAAATGGCAAGCGCGCATCGGGGAAGGCGAGTTGATCGTGATCGAATCGCCGTACCGCCTGCTTTCCGACCCGATCACGCACTATGTGGAAGACCTCCGCGAAGAGGATCCGGACTGCTTCATCCATGTGGTCATGGGCCACCTGGCGATGAAGAATTACTGGGAGCAGGCGCAGATCGGAAGAGCACACGTCTGAATCCAGTCACGAGATTCCATCTCGTATGCC
>CAZGYW010000249.1:0-4875 GCA_964530495.1 uncultured Anaerolineae bacterium | reverse complement strand
AAACAGGTCGAAATCGCGCACGGCGTGGCGCGATTCCAGGCTGTGCAGCGGGATACCCTCGCGCCGCATCACGGCTTCCATATCCACCCAGGGACTGAAGACGCGCTCGGCCAGCATGTCCGGCTGGTCGTTAATCGCGCCGTAGAGCATCATCAGCCCCAGGTTGGACATGCCCAGATCGTAGATATCGGGGAAAGCGAGCGCCACCCGGAAGGGCGTTGCCCCCCAGTCCTTGACGACGCTGTTGTACTCGCCGCCTGCGTAGCGACCGGGCTTCTCTACGGTGAGGAGCACCCGGTCCAGGGTGCGTTCGATCTGCTCCGGAGTCATCATGGGGACGCCACCTGTCGGCCTAATTTATCAGATGAAGAATAGCATAATTCGGCATTATAGCGGGCGGCGAGGCCCCTGTAAAGCGGCGCGGAGCCGGCCCATCGCCTGCCTGCGGGGGCAGAGTCACCCGCCCTCACCCACTTATTGGGGGTTGCCCGACTCGCAAACTGACCGATAATGAGGATGGGCTTATTTGCGATAAGCACAAGGAGCCACAGGATGGATGCACTTTTCGGCGGCAGCGCCCTGAACTGCATATACGGCGCCGCCCTGCTGATTGGGTTCCTTTACGCCCTGTTCCTGATCTTCTTTCAGGGCGTCGGGCACGCCTTTGACCTCAGCGATGTTGAGGTCTTCGGCCACACGATTGACCTGGGCGGGCTGTTCGATGCGCCCGGCCACGCTGTTGATCTGAGCGGGGGCCACGACCTGGACCTGGGTCACGACGGTCACGAGGTCAGCGGCCTGAGCATGCTGGCCATCGCCGGCTTCACCACCGCGTTCGGGGCGTTCGGGCTGGCCACGGCCACCCTGCTCCACGCGCCACCCGTCCTCAGTCTGCTGGCCGCGGCAGTCGGCGGTGTGCTGGTGGGAGGCCTGGCCCAGTTGTTCTTCATCCAGGTGCTCTCCCGTTCCACGAGCAGCAATATCGATCTGCACACCGTCAAGGGCGCGGATGCGAAGGTTACGGTCCCCATTCCAGCGGAAGGTATGGGTCAGGTCGCAGTGGTGCTGAGCGGCACCCGCGTCACCCTCAGCGCGCGGGCCTCCGGCGGGGAGCCGATTCCGTTTGGCGCTGAGGTCATTGTGGACAGCGTGCGCGATGGCGTGGCATTCGTCTCAGTGGAGGAACCGGCGGAGATGGCGTAACCCGCCGGCGGAACGTGGTCATTACCGGTTAGCGAGTATCTTCAAGGAGAGACTGTTATGGAAGCACTGGGTGGCATTGCCCTGCTGGTTCTGTTCTTCGTCCTGATCACGGTGCTCGTCGTCTACCTGAGCCGCATCCGCACCGTTGGCCCCAACGAGGTGCTGATCATCTCCGGGCGCAAGCGCGCAGCGAAGGATCCGCGCACGGGGGAACCGGAAGAACGCAGCTACCGGATCGTGAAGGCCGGGCGGGCCTTCATCTGGCCGGTCATCGAACGGGTGGACGTCCTCTCCCTCGAGCTGCTCACCATCGAGATCAGCATCGATGGCGTCTACACTTCCCAGGGTGTCGCGATCAGCCTGGAAGGCGTCGCCCAGATCAAGATCGCCAGCGACGATACCAGCATCGGCACGGCTGCGGAACGCTTCCTCTCCAAGTCCCGGGCCGAGCTGCAGAACGTCGCCCACGAGACGCTGGCCGGTCACCTGCGCGCCATCGTCGGCACGCTGACGGTAGAGGAGATTTACCGTGAGCGCGACAAGTTCGCCCAGAGCGTGCAGATGGTCTCCGCCGAAGACCTCAAAAACATGGGGCTGGCCATTGACAGCTTTGTGATCAAGGACATTCGCGACCGGGAAGGTTACCTGGACGCGCTGGGCCGCCCGCGCATCGCGGAAGTCAAGCGCCAGGCTGTCATCGCGGAGCAGGAAGCGGCCGCCCTGGAAGAAGCCGCCCGGCGCGACTTCGGCATCAAGAAGGCGGACTTTGACCGGGAGGTCGCCCGCCAGCGCGCCGAATCCGACCTGGCCCACGAGCTGCAATCCAACATCACCAACCAGCAGGTGAAGGCGGAGTCCGTCCAGATCGAGATCATGTCAAAGACGAAGCAGATCGAGCTGCAGGAGCAGGAAGCCCTGCGCATGGAGCGCGAGCTGGAGGCGACCGTCCGCAAGCCCGCCGAAGCAGAGAGGTTCCGCCGGGAGACGATCGCCAACGCCGAGCGTTACCAGCTTGAGACGCAGGCGGAAGGTCAGGCCAGCGCCACCCGCGCCCGTGGCGAGGCTGATGCGGATGTGATCAAGCTGCGCGGTCTGGCGGAAGCGGACATCATCCGCCAGCAAGGTCTGGCCCAGGCTGACGTGGTTCGCCAGCAGGGTCTGGCCGAAGCGGAAGCCATGGAGAAGAAGGCCGCCGCCTGGCAGGAATACAACCAGGCCGCCATCATCCAGCAGCTCATCGACGTGATGCCGCAGATTGCGGCTGCCATCGCCGAGCCGCTGTCCCGCACCGAGCGCATCGTCGTGATCAGCAACGGTGACGGCGCAGGCGGCGGGGCCGGGGCATCCAAGATTTCCGCCGACATCGCCACCATTGTGGCCCAGGTGCCGGCCCTGGTAGAAGCGCTGACCGGCGTAGACCTGACCGAGACGATCAAGCACCTGCCGGGCATTATCGAATCCTCGGCGCGGCCCATCGCGGAAGAGGAGCAGCCATCGGTCGAGAAGGATGAGTCGACGCCTGGCGCCTGATCCACACCAGATTTACCCTCTCATAGCCAGGCGGCTCCAGCACAGGCCGCCTGGCTTGCATTTCCCCCCGCCCTGCCGAACAATAGAGGCGCACTGCATGACCCGATTCGGCAGGGGAGGACTCGATGCATATCAGCACATTCTCGATTGTTGCCCATGATCCGGTGGAACAGGCCTGGGGCGTGGCGGTCGCCAGCAAATTCCTGGCGGTAGGGGCGGTGGTCCCCTGGGCGCGGGTTGGCGCGGGCGCTGTCGCCACGCAGTCATTCGCCAAGGTCACGTTCGGCCCTGACGGCCTGACCCTGATGGCCTCCGGCAAGAGCGCGGCGGAAACCCTGGCCGCGCTGCTGGCCGTCGATCCCGGCCGCGAGGATCGCCAGGTCGGGATGGTGGACGCGCAGGGCGGCGCGGCCGCGCACACCGGCAAGAACTGCTTCAACTGGGCGGGGCACCGGATCGGCGAGGGCTTCACCTGCCAGGGCAACATCCTCACCGGCGCGGAGACGCTCGACGCGATGGCGGAGACGTTCGCAGCCACGCCGGGCGAGCTGGCCGAGCGGCTGGTGGCGGCGCTGGCCGCCGGGGACACTATCGGCGGGGACAGCCGCGGCAAGCAGGCGGCAGCCGTGCTGGTGGTGCGGCCGGGCGGCGGTTATGGCGGCGACAACGACCGTTACATGGACCTGCGCGTTGATGATGACCCGGAGCCGGTCACACGACTGCAGGGGCTGGTCGCCACGCACCACGTCTTCTTCGGCGCGGTAAGGCCGGAAGACCTGCTTCCCGTTGATGAGGCGATCGCCCGCGAGCTGCAGGCCATGATGCAGGCCCTGGGCTACTTTAAGGCGGAAGTCAGCGGCGTGTGGGATGACGCCGCCAAACAGGCCTTTTCCGCCATGGTAGGCAACGAGAATCTTGAAGAGCGCTGGGCGCTGGACCAGCAGCCGGACCTGATCGACCGTGTGGCGCTGGAGTATTTGCGCCATCGTTACCCTGGCCGCTGATTGCTTCCCGGCAGAGCCGCCTGTACAATAGAGTTATGGTTGACCTGTTCAGAAAACTCAACACGCTGGTGCGCGCCCAGATCGAAGGTTTGTTGGATGAAGCGCCACGCCTGCCGGGAACGCGTCAGCGGCGCGGCACCGGCCCGCTGAATCCCGACGATCCGAAGATCCGGCGCGATGTGCAGTTGCTGCGCGAGCAGATCGATGAGGCGCTGGACCGTGAGGAGGCGCTGCTGGGGCAGCTTGAGACGCTGCGCCAGCAGGCGACTGATCACAGCCTGGCAGCCGATAATGCCCTGCTGGCCGGTGCTGACGATGCGGCGCGGCGCGCGCTGGCCGCCCAGCGTTACAGCGATCAGCAGATCGCGATGCTGGAGGCTGACCTGGCGCACCATCGCCAGATGACCGCCGCCCTGATGGACCAGGTTAACGTGCTGGAAAGCCAGCTGGCAGCGGCCCAGGCCGCGCGAACGGAAGCCCCGGCGCCAGAGCCTGAACCGTCAGTGCAGGCCCAGCCCGCGCCGGAACGCACCATCAAGGTACCCATTGTGGTTGACATCGGGGATGTGCCCCCGGTCGCAGACGCCGACTCCCGGCCCACAACGCCGGAAGACCTGCCCGCCGCGCCGCCCCGATCCGCTGACAACCTGGAAGCACGGCGCGCGCGACTGGCGCGGCCGGATTCGCAGGAAAAGGAAGAGTGAGGGGGGGTCTGCCTATGAGCGTCTATGTCCTGGCAGTTGATGATGAACGGCAGATGCGCATGCTGCTGGTCGATGCGCTCGGGTCTGAAGGTTACGATGTGGAGGCGGCGGCGTCCGCGCGCGAGGCGTTGAGCCGCATGGAACGGCGCCAGCCGGACGTCCTGGTGCTGGACATCGGTATGCCCGAAATGGATGGCCTGACGCTGTGCCGCAAGCTGCGCGCCGATCCCCGCTTCATCACCCTGCCCATCCTGTTCCTGACGGCCTTCACCCAGCCCGAGGACATCATTCGCGGCCTTGACGCGGGTGCGGATGACTACACGCTCAAGCCCATCAACCTGCCGGTGTTTCTGGCCCGTGTCCGCGCCCTGCTGCGCCGCAAAGACCTCGTGCCCGGGGATGTGGCGGGCAGCGCCCAGAACGCGGTGATCACC
>CAZGYW010000248.1:0-4878 GCA_964530495.1 uncultured Anaerolineae bacterium | reverse complement strand
CAGCCCGGCGGGGGCGAAACGGGGTATGGCCGGCGGTGCGCAGTCAGCCCGCGCGCTGGTCAGATGGCGGTGCAGGGCGGCGGCGCAGGTGGCGCGGCGGATGCTCCAGCCAGGTCGTCAGGTTATGGCAGGCCGGGCAGAGATCGGGCAGGGCGTCGCCGGGCCGCAGCAGTTGGTGGCCGCAGTTGGCGCAGTAGTGCATGGCGACCGGCTTGTCGTCCGGCTCGCTGCGGGCGGAGTAGTTACTGACCATCGGCGTTCCTTTCGATGGGTCACGTGCGGAAGGAATGCGCGTCGCCGTCCGGAGGATCGCAGTTCCCCCCGGCAGCCCGTCACCAGCCATTGCCTTGATTGTTAAGGCCCTCTCTCTGTAACTGTATCACGAAAAGCACGGAATGCGGCACATACCGCGGGCCAGGAAGTTGGTAGGGACGCAGCCAATATCGGGTTAGCCAAACCGGGCACGGATCAGCGCCTTTACCTCATGGGGAACATCAGGCGCGCTTTGCAGTTCGGACCGCAGGTGTGGAATATCCATCAGGGGAATCTCCCCCTCCAGACAACGAAACATCACTCGGCGTACTGCGTCCAGAACTGGACCGGGAGCAAGTGGAAGAACCTCCTTCAGGATCCATTCACGATGGGTGAGCAACTCGATTGAAGCGATCGATTCCTCAGAGATAGCGGCAGTAAAGCCTGCGGAAATGTCCACGTGTGGATTGAACGTGCTGAGATCGGCCAGATTGAGGTAAGTAATCGTCGGTGGGATATGCTCATCCAGAGTCAGGCGCGCAACGGTCTGCAACTTCTGGCGCACGAGATGACCACCCGCAGCAATTGCACCAGGATTGATCACCCACACCCCGTCCACCTCTGTCGCCCAGGGAATATGTGTATGCCCGTAGATAAGCATGGATGCTCCCACCGTGTGCGCCAGGTTTGCCCAGCGCGCAAGTTTGGGTTCCCAGTCATCAATCTGGCGGCTTGCCAGTTCTTCTCTGCGATCCGGATAGTGCCCGTGGAACAGCAAAATACGCTGCCCGGCCAGAAACAGCACCTGCTGAGTTGGCAATATGTCCGGCGTGCCTTCCAATTCGTCATTCCCATGCACTGCAATTACTGGCGCGATCCTCGCCAGTTCATCGAGTACACTTAACGCCCCAACGTCTCCTGCGTGCAGGATCAGGTCTACTCCAGCAAGCGCATCAAATACTGCCGAAGGCAGCACCCGGCAACGATCGGGGTAATGGGTATCGGAAATCAGGCCAAGTGTCAGCGTCATGGTGGAATTCTCCAGGGAAATCTAGCCTCTCACAGCTACTATAGGCGATCTATCCCCTTATCACGCAGTTCTGTCAGCTTATCATCTGGTAAGAGGCGGGGAGCAGGTGGGTAGGCCCGAATTGTCTATTCCGTAATGGCGCTACCCGGCGTTGACCGTCCGGGTGTAACGCAGCTTGCTGCCCGCCCGGACAGAATCGAACAGGAGCCGGGCAACATAGCACCGGCTCCTGCCTGTAACCTGCGACGTTCCTAGTTGACCGGCTCCAGCCAGTACTGGCCGGGGATGCCCTCCGCCGTCCAGCCGACCAGGCCGTTGTAGTTGACCTGCCACCACGTCATGCCGCCGATGGCGCACTGCGGCCCGGCCAGCACGGTGAAGACGCCGCCCGGCGGGATCTCCCCGATCGGGGCGCCGGCCTCGCCCGGCGTGGCGCGCACGGTGTTGGCGTTCGGCGGGTCGTAGGTCACGCGGGCCTGCATGCCCGGCATGAGCTGCGAGCGCAGTTCGTTACCGCACATCAGCGGCTCCAGCCAGTACTCGCCACCACTCTGGCCTTCCGCCGTCCAGCCGGTGATGCTGCCCGTCGTGATCCGCCACCAGTTGTAGCCTTCCACGCAGCGCGGGCCTTCGATCACGCGGAAGGGCGCCCCACCCGGCAGGTTGGCCTGGACGGTGCTGTTGCTGGTGCCCGGCGCGGTGCGGACCGCGTTGGGCAGCCCTTCCGTCACGCGCGCGCTGTAGCCCGCCCACAGGCGGGTGGGCAGCGTGCAGGTGGTTGGCTGCGGCGTCGGGCTGTCGATGGCCAGGCTCGTCACCGTGAGCTGCATGTTGTTGTAGTCCGGCACGTTGATGCGTAACTGGCCGGAGACGCGCACGATCGTGCCCGTGCCGCGCAGGCCCACAATCTGCTGGGCGATGGCCGGATCGGTGGCTGTGATGCCGTAGCGCACCGGCGTGCCCTGCACCGGGTAGACCTCGAAGAAGTCATCCGCCACGCTGCCAACTTCCGGCAGGCCGATGGCCTGGATCGTGCCGCGCACGTTGATCATCTCCTGGTACACATCACCGCCGGTGTACGGCTCCAGCCAGTACGTGCCGGCCTCGCCCTCAGCCGTCCAACCAACCAGGCCGTTGTAGTTGACGCGCCACCAGGCCATGCCCTCTGCGCCGCACTGCGGCCCGCTGAGGACGCTGAACACACCGCCCGGCGGGATTTCCCCGATCAGGCTGCCCATGCCGCGTCCCGGCTGGCTGCGCACGGAGTTGGCCAGCGGCGGGGTGAGCGTCACCCGGCCCTGGGCGCCCGGCACCAGCCGGATGGAGAGTCCGCTGCCGCAGCTCATCGGGTCCAGCCAGTATTCGCCGTTCTGGCCCTCAGCCGTCCAGCCCACAAAGCCGTTGGCGTTGACCCGCCACCAGTTGTAGCCGTCCATGCACACCGGGCCTTCCAGTACGGTAAAGACCGTCCCGCCCGGCAGGTTGCCCAGCACGACGCTGGAATTGCCCGTGCCCGGTGCGCTGCGCACCGCGTTCGGCAGCGGCCCGGGCGCCACGCGTCCGGCGTTACCCGCCTGCAGGCGCGGGCTGAGCGCGCAGCGCAGCACGATCGGTGTGCTGGTGGGCTGGCGCGGCACGGCGGTCGGCGCTTCCACTTCCAGGGCCGAGATCGTGATCACGTCATCGTCCGGCGTGGCCGGGTTGTTGTCAAAGAGCGTGCCCCAGATGTGCACCTTGCCGGGTGCGCCCGCCAGGGCCACGATCTGCTGCTGGATGCTGCCGTCCACGGAGGTCACGCCAACACGGCGCGTCGCTTCCCAGAACTGGAAGGCGTAGGTGTAGGCCGCGCCCGCCCCATTGCGGACGATCGCGCCCGTCCAGTTGGTGACGACCTCCGTGCGCGGGGTGGAGACAACGGTCCCACCGGACCCGGTCGTGGTGCCCGGCTCCAGCTCTTCCAGCTCGGCCAGGCGAATCTGGCAGCCGTTCACATCCGCCACGCCGCATACGACCGAGCCCGTCACGCTCAGCAGCGCGTCCGAATCGCGGTAGCCGGCCAGCGTCAGCGAGAACCCGCCTTCCTGATCATTCTCCGGCGGGACGGTGATGCCGTACCGGATCGGGAAATCCCCTTCCAGCACGAAGTAGTCATCGTACGTGCCACCCTGCGGGACGCTGTACAGCCGCCCCTGCCAGCCGCTGATCGCGGTCGCCGGGCTGACGCCGTCACCTTCCGCCAGGACGCGGTCAGCCATCAACTGGCAGCCGTTGTAGTCCGGCACGTTGCAGAATACGGCCCCCCAGTAGAAGGCCCGCGTGTTGCCCTCCCGCAGCGCGTCGATCTCGGCCGCCACGGCGTCATCCGCCCCGGCGATGCCGAGCGAGCCGGCTCCTTCGGAGAGCAGGAACAGGTAATCGTCAAATTGCGCGCCTTCCTGCAGGCCGGTCACCAGCCCGTACCAGCCGACGGCGGGCAGGCCGCCCGGTTCTTCCGTGACGATTGGAGCCGGGGTCGGCTCGGTGGTGACGGTTGGTGGGACAGTGGGCGCAGTGGTCGCGGTGGCGGTATCCGCCGTGGGCATGTTGCACCCGCTGAGGACTGCCGCCAGCGCGAACAGGACAATCAGACCAAGCATTGAACGGTGTTTCATCGCAATACAACCCCCTCTAGCCATGATGTCATCTGAAATGGGCAGGCACATGTGGTGCTTGCTGCCAGTGTACGACTCTTCCGGTGAAAAGGTTCTCACCAGGGTAATAGACGTCCTGCACGGCGTAACGGTTCCCGGCAGACAGGTACCGCAACAAAAAAGGCACGCCGCGTGGCGTGCCCCGTTTACGCATGGCCCTACGCCTCCAGATGGTAGCGTAGCGGGCGGGAGCGGGTGGGATGGCGCAGCTTGCGCAGCGCCTTGGCCTCGATCTGCCGGATGCGCTCCCGGGTGACGCCAAAGTGCTTGCCGACTTCTTCCAGGGTGTGCATCTGGCCGTCATTCAGGCCAAAGCGCAGCTCCAGCACCTCGCGCTCGCGGTCGTTCAGGATGCGCAGCGATTCGCGGATCTGCTCCTTGAGGAGCTGGCGGCTGGCGGCTTCCACCGGGCCGGGCGTCTTGTCGTCCTCGATGAAATCGCCCAGCGAGGAGGAGTCCTCCTGGCCGACCGGCATCTCCAGGCTCATCGGTTCCTGGCTGATGCGCAGGATGCGGCGCACCTTGTTGGCCGCCCGGCGCAGACGGCGCTCCAGGTTGATGTTCAACTCCTCGCCGCTCTCCTGTGCCTGGCGGATGGCCTTGATCTCCTCCGGCGTCAGGAACTCCATCTCCATGGCGATCTGCTCGGCGGTTGGCTCCGTGCTGAGCTTCTGCGTCAGGTCGCGCTCGACGCGCATCAGGCGGTTGATCGTCTCCACCATATGCACGGGGATGCGGATCGTGCGGGCCTGGTCGGCAATGGCGCGGCTGATCGCCTGGCGGATCCACCAGGTGGCGTAGGTGCTGAACTTGTAGCCACGGGTGTGGTCGAACTTCTCCACGGCGCGCAGCAGGCCGATGTTGCCCTCCTGAATCAGGTCCAGGAAGTTGATGCCGCGCCCCATG
>CAZGYW010000247.1:1761-4888 GCA_964530495.1 uncultured Anaerolineae bacterium | reverse complement strand
TCGCGGTAAAGCACCGGGGTGGCGCTGCGGTCGGCATACACCAGGATGCCCAGGTCCACTGGCGCAACGACCATCTCACGCGGGTTCTGCCCGGCCTTCATGACGGCCCTGGCCGCCACGCGGTGCATCTTGCCCGGCTGCCGGGCGGCGTCGGTGCGCGTGGGCCGGGTGCTGCCGCCGCTGCGCCGGGACGGCTCGCTGACCTCGTCCAGCGTCATATCGCGGTTGGCAAGCGCCCGCTCCATTTCATCGCGGATGGCGCGCCCGATGTCATTGAAGGGCGCCGCTTCCCCACGAGTCGGCTGGATGGTACGCAGGATCGCCCACAACATGAACAGGCCGCCGACGAACAGCATCAGCCCGAAGGCGGTTTCCCCGCCGAACATCTGCAAGCCCATCATAATCAGAAACAGGCCGAGCATAGCGCGGCTGATACTGGGATTCATTGGATACCGACGTCGTCTGCGTGGCATGGTCCCCTCATTCGTACGCTACCAATACACCGGGTTATTCAGGTTGGTGGGCCGGCGCTCAGCCCTGGCCCCGCAGCAAATCCTCCAGAGAGACCGGCGAATCGTCGGCGGGCGCGGGCCGGTCGTCCTCCTGCAGGCGGGCGCGGCGCTGATCCAGCGCGCTGATCAGGCGCTGGCGCTGGGCCAGGGATGGCCCCACCGCGAACGTGTGCAGCCCGATGGCCTGCCCCGCCACAGAAACGCGCAACTCCCACAGCCCCGGCCCGGCGGCCTCCGGCGCTTTCGCGCCCAGCGGCAGGCGGTGGCTGGAGAGCAGGTTGTTCTGCCCCTCGCGCAGGTAAACTTCCTCCGTCCGGCGAAAGAGAGTCGCGCCGGACTGGTCCAGAATCTCGAACAGGACGGTGACGGTCTGGTCCGCCCACTCCGGCTCGGCATGGATCACGGCGTAGGGCTGCACGCCCTGGTCATCCAGCGTAACGTCGCCGCGCCGCATGTGCAGCCCGTCCGCGGCGACCTCACTCACGATCAGGCCGATGTCCGTCAGGGTAAAGACGTCCGGGCCGCTGCCCAGGTTGGCGGCGCGCTGGCGGGCGGTCTGGGCGGCGCTGCTGGCCGGGATGCGCGCCCGCGGCCGGGGACGGGCTTCCGCCGCCCGCTGCCGATCCTCCAGCGTCCGGCGCAGCGCGGCCGGGTTGAACGCGCCGAGGCCATACAGCGCCATCAGGCCGTAGAGGGCCGCGCCAATCACGGCGATCTGGGCGGGCAGCGCCCCGGAAAAGATCGCGATGCCCAGCATGATGCCGATCAGGATCAGCCAGATAGAGGTGGCGCGGCGGCTTTTGCGCATGGCGTTCAGTCCGTAGTCTCCGGTAGGGCGGTCATCAGCGGCTCACAGGTGACCTTATTGTATTGTACTTTCGTCTTGCCTGTCGTTTTGGAGTTCTAACCGCCAGGATCGCCAGGGTTCGCCAGGGAATCCTGTTTCATTGGTTTTCCTGGCGATCCTGGCGGTTCCTTCAAAACCGTATACGCGCAAGCAGGGGAGGTGGTTGCGGCACGCGCCAGCGGCTATTCGTGGATGTCCACGTGCTCCGGCAGGATCCGGTACAGGCGGCGCACTTCGCCGGAAGTGCCGTAGTTCCCGATGCGCCCGGTGTAACGCGGGGAAAGCACCGTGTTGATGTGCTCCGCCGCGCCTTCCTCCGTGACCCCCACCACGCGCCCGCGCACCGCCAGGTAACGGTACGGGTTGTCGGGGTCCATGATCTCCACCGCGACCTGCGGCCGGGCGGTCATGTTGCGGTCCTTGACCCGCCCGGCGGCGGTGTTGATCAGGATGTGCTTCTCGTCAAAGTCCACCCACACCGGCGTGACCTGCGGCGAGCCGTCCGGCATGATCGTCGCCAGGTGGGCGAACGCCTTCTTCGCAAACAGGTCGTAGAACCGCTTCGGAATCACTGCCATGCTTCCAGTCCTTTCACACCAACGGGCATCCCTGCCCGGCAAGTCACTGGCCCCGCAACCCCAGCGCCCGGGCGGCGGCGGTCAGGGCCGCCCACTCCGCCAGGGAGAGCGTCTCCGCCCGCCGCGTGGGATCGATGCCCGCCCCGGTCAGCAGCGCGGCCGCCTCTGCCTTGGCGACCTCCAGCCCGGCGCCCAGCGAGTTCGCCAGTTGCTTGCGCTTCTGGCTGAACCCGGCCCGCGCCACGCGGAAGAACAGCCCCTCATCCGCCACCTGGACCGGGCGCGCTCCGTCCGGGTAGGTATCGATCCGCACCAGGGCGGAGGTCACATCCGGGCGCGGCCAGAACACCGCCGGAGAGAGGCGGGTGATAATCTGCGGCTTCCCGTAGAACTGCACCGAAACGCTGAGCAGACTCATGTCGCCCGGCGCGGCGATCAGCCGGTCGGCGACCTCGTTCTGGACCATCACGACCAGCCGCCGCGCCCGGTGCGGCTGCTCGAACAGGTAGCGCAGGATCGCGCTGGTGATGTAGTACGGCAGGTTGGCGACGACGCAGTACTCCTCATCCGGGCGGATGTGCAGCCCCAGGTTGACCTCCAGGATGTCCGCGTGGACGATGGTGACGTTGGGATGGTCGCCAAAGCGGTAGTGCAGCAACGGGATCAGGCGGTCGTCCAGCTCGACCGTGATCACGCGCCGGGCGGCTTCCACCAGCCAGCCGGTCAGCGCGCCGGTGCCGGGGCCAATTTCCAGCACCGTATCAGTGGGGGACAGCTCGGCGGCGCGGACGATTTTGTCCAGCGCGTTCGGGTCGTGCAGGAAGTTCTGGCCCAGGCTCTTCCTGGGCGTAATGCCGTAGGTATCCAGCAGGCGCTTGGGATTGGTGGTCATGGCAGGTGGGATGTACTCCTCAACAGTGAAGGCGGCTGGGCTGAAAAGGCATAGGGCACGGATTCGCACGGATGAAACACAGATTTTCGCGGATAAAGCTTTCTGATTCTTATTGTTTGATCTGTGAGAATCCGTGTTCCATCCGCGAAAATCCGTGCCCCAGTGTCGTTGCCTTCCAGGTGGCAATGTGCCGCCGCTACAGGTAGTATAACCGCTCTGGTAGCGAAGATCACCCGCCGCACTGGCGGCGCGATCGCCTGAGAGCGCCATTACCCATGACTGTGCCTGCGCCATCTCC
>CAZGYW010000247.1:0-1661 GCA_964530495.1 uncultured Anaerolineae bacterium | reverse complement strand
GGCGGCGCGATCGCCTGAGAGCGCCATTACCCATGACTGTGCCTGCGCCATCTCCTGCCCGCCGCCTGTCCATTTTCTGGATCGCGCTGGCGGCAATCCTGCTGCTGGGCGGCATCCCCCGCCTGCTGAGCGTCCCCCAGGGGCTGCCCTACATCGACAACCCTGACGAGCCTTCGCTCTACCTGCTTGGCCAGCAGTACCGCGGCCTGTACGCCTTCGACCAACCGAACTATCACCGGGGCTACCCGCCCGGCTACGTGTGGCTGAACATCGGCGTGCAGCTTGTGCTGGAAGCGCTGGGCCAGCCGGGAGCGGCGCCAACCATCGAGGTGCTGCGCGTCCTTTCCGCCCTGTTCAGCATCCTGACCGGGCTGGTGACCGCCCTGATCGCGCGCCGCATCGCGGGCGATCTGGCCGGGCTGCTGGCGGGCGCGCTGTGGATGTTCTCCCCGATCCTGTTTGATCTGGCCGCGGAAGCGCTGACCGATCCGCTGGCGGCCCTGCTGGCGGCGCTGGTGCTGTGGCTGGCGGTGATCGCGGCCACCGATCCGGCACGGCGTCACTGGTGCGTGTGGAGTGTGATCCTCGGCGCGGCCGGGATGCTCGTCAAGTACCCGGTCGGCCCGGTGATGATCGCGGGCGGCGCTGTGGCGCTGGGAGTATTCCTGTGGGAAGACCGGCGGCGCGGGCTGCGCTATCTTCTGATCATGGCCGGATTGCTGGCGCTGCTGCTGGTGGGCATGGCCCTCACCACCGGCGGGTCATACGCCGGCAACTTCATCAACCGAACGGACCGGCCTTCCGGCTTCCATGCCCTGGTGGAGCCGGCCCGCGCCCTCAACAACATCGTCCACGCCGCGCTCCCGTTCAGCCCGATCCCGCCCTGGCTGTTCGGCCTGCTCCTGCTGGCCGGGCTGGGCGCGACCTTCGTGGCGCAGCGGGGCGGACGCCCGCGGGTGGCGCTGGCCGGGCTGGCCCCGGCGCTGGCCGTCTTCGTGGCGCTGCCCTGGGTCGTGACCATCTTCAGCACCGTCAGCCTGAGCAGCCGCCTGCGCGACGTGATCCCGGCCACTCCCGCCGCTGCGGTGCTGCTGGCCGCCGCGCTGGTTCAGATCGTCCTGGCGCTGCCCCGGCGCTGGACGCGTCCCGGCCAGGTGGCGCTGACGATCGCGCTTGCTGCGCTGGTCTTCATACCCCAGTTGGCGACCATTGCCGGGGCGCTTGACGGCTACCGCCAGCCGGACACCCGCGCCACCCTGCGCGCCTGGACGGAAACGACCCTGGAACCGGGCCGCGTGATCGTCACTCGTGAGAACCACAAGCTCTTCAACGATGCCTGGAGCGGTCTGTCCGGCGCAAAGTGGTTTGAGTGGCAGATTGTGGAATCGGAGGCTGACCTGGCGCCGGAAACCTGGCGGGCGGACGGTTTCACCTATGCCGTTCTGACGGACGGTGATCTGGCCGCCATCCGCGCCCGGCCGGAGGGGCAGGCCGCGCTGGCGGGCTTCCTGCCGCTGCGCGACTTCCGGGAGCCGCCCGGCCACCGCGGGCCGGACATGACCGTCTACAGTCTGTGGCGCACGGCGAACCCGACCGACGTGCACTTCCGCGACGTTTCCGGGGCGACGCTCACCCTGGCGGGCTATGACGCGGGCGAGACG
>CAZGYW010000246.1:0-4904 GCA_964530495.1 uncultured Anaerolineae bacterium | reverse complement strand
GTAGACGTTGTCCACCCCGATCTGCTGGATCTGGTGGTAGTACGGCGCGCGGTCTTCGATCGCGCAGCCGGGAACGGTGATCGCCGCTTCCAGCAGGGCATCAAGCTCCGGGTTGACCACCGACGTGTAGTTGCCGTACACGTTGGGCTCGTCAAACGCGCTCTTCAGAAAGGTCGTAGCCAGCGAGTCCGGATCGGGCGGGAAGCCGCCAAAGGACAGCACGATCGCGTCAAACGTCTGTGGATTCATGTATTCAACGCTGAGCGTATTGTACTCGACCTGGCTGATGGCCACGTCAAAGCCCAGGTCGCCAAGCTGGTCCTGGGCCACCAGCGCCAGGTTCTCGTACTCAGAGTAAATCGGGGCGAAGGTGATCTGGAAGGCCAGCGGTGTGCCTTCTTCAGCATACAGGCAGCCGTGGCATTCGCGTACGCCGTTGCCATCCCGGTCGGTCCAGCCGGCTTCGTCCAGCAGCGCGGCCGCGCTTTCCGGATCAAACGGCACCGGTTCCAGGTCCGGGTTGGCGGCCCAGGGCGCCATGACGGGGTGGTACATCCAGACCATGCGCTCGCCGGCGTCTTCCTCACGGATGGAGGCTAGAACCGCATCCTTGTCGTAACCCATCACGATGGCCTGGCGGACGCGCACATCACCCAGAACCGGGTGCGGCGGCTGCTCAACGAGGTTGCCCGCCTCATCATAGGCTGCCATGGGGTTGGCCGGGTCCATGTGGTTCAGCATCATCGAGGTACCAAACTGGTTCGGCACGGCATAGTATGTGAACTGATCCGGGTTGGAGAGCTGGTCGAACTGAGCGGCGGTCATCCGCAGGAAGTCCAGCTCGCCCGCTTCCAGCATCAGGTTGGTTACGGCCGGGTCCCCCTCGAAGCGCATGATGATGTTCTTGACCTTCGGCTCCCCGCCGCGGTAGTACGGATTGGCGGTCATGCGCACGAACTCGTCGGCGTTGTATTCGGTGACGTAGTACGGGCCGCTGCTGACGCCGCCGTCAACGTTATTCGGGTGGTCATTTACGCCGGCCGGGTCGGGGCCATAGATGTGGGCCGGGATCGGCACGAACCAGAACAACTTGTTGATGAAGGTGCAGTTGGGGCCGTCCAGCGTGACCGTGAACACCTTGTCATCGACGATCTCCATGCCGTACAGTTCATCGGGCAGGAAGCCGTAGAACCAGGTCTGGACATCCGGGGACGAAATTGCATCCAGGGTGTACTTGATGTCGGCTGTGGTGATCGGCACGCCGTCGCTCCAGAAGGCGTCGGGGCTGATGGTGAAGGTGTAGACCAGGCCGTCTTCGGAGATCTCCCAGCTGGTCATGCCCAGGCCGGAGGTCGGCAGGCCGGTATCGCCATCGACGCGATAGAGCGCGTCATAGATGAGGCGCTGAATCAGGCTGTTGGCGGAGAACAGCGGGTTGAAGTTGCCGGTATCCAGGAAGGTCACCAGATTGATGGTGTCACCGCCCTGGGCCATGGCGGTCAGCGGAGTGGCTATCAGGCCCACAATCAGGATCAGCAGGGCAATGCGCTTCATGCAGATATCTCCTATGGCAGAACGGACGGCACGAATCGGGTGACGCTTAAGGCCATGGGTAACAACTCTGTATAAGTCTAGCGAACAATACCACCTACCAGCTAGTCGGAATTTGAGAATCATTGTGAGATTATATTGTGCATTATGCACAAGATTCTCCTTTCGGGTTCAATTTGTGGCAACCAGATTGTCGGTGGTGCAGATCGGCGGTCCGCTGTTCCAGTAGGCGGGCGGACTCTGTGTTGTCCCGTACGCGGCGGCGCGGCAGCAGCCCTCGGTTCAGACCCGATCTATTCCTCGAATCCGAATCCGCATATAATACAATAATGGTTTAATTAGTGATTGGGATACAGAGATGCCTTCTCGTTACTCAAGAATATTGTTGTGCGTGCTGCTGGCTGCAATCCTGCTGGGTTCACCCCGGGGCACGAGCCGCGCCCAGGAGGGTGACCCGTCACCGTTGCAGTATAACGTTCCCGCGCTGGTCAACCTGCCTGCCGGTCAGGTCGTGCTCCGCACCTTCAATGTCACGGCAGGTGACAGCTTTGAACTCCGCCTGAATCGCCTGGCCGACTTCGCCTGCACGGTGGTTGTGCTTGATCCCCGCCAGCAGGCGATCCCGCTGGTGCCCGGGCCGGAGGGCGATTATGTATTCGAAGAGCCGGGTGCTGCACAGAGCGGTGCTTATGCGATCATCATGCAGGCCGGCGGTGCGGGCGGCGAGATGTTGATTCAGGTGACCAGCAGCTCAGCCGGCCTGATCCCGCTGGCGGTCGGGGAGACCCGCGTGACAGTTGGGAGTGCCCCGCTGCGCTACAGCCTGACCGTGCCGACCGATGCCCCTGGCGGCATGACCCTGCTGTTGAGCGCTGTGGAGGGCGGTCCTGAAGCGCGCCTGCCGGAGCTGTCTCTGGAGGGCATAGAGACTGGCGTGGTGGCGCTGGCGGTCAGCGCCGGGATGCTGCCCGGCGTGTCTGTGACCCTGCCGGCGGGGGCGGCCTATGTGCTCGCGCTCCAGCCCGGCGCAGGGCCAGTGCAGGTGCGGCTGACCTGGACTGCGGTGAGTACCGCTGGCCTGGCCGAAACGGCTTCTGCGTCCGCGACTCCGCTGCCTGCCTCCACGCTTGCCGGCCCGATCACAACCGGCCCATGCCAGGTGTCGTTCAGCGGCCCGGTGAACATCCGCAACGGGCCGAGCACGGCGCATGTGATCATTGGCGGGGGCAACCCGGGCATGGTGCTCAACGTCACCGGGCGCAACGGAGACACCTCGTGGTGGCAGGTGGTCTACAACGCCCAGAATGGCTGGGTCTCCAACCAGATCACGGCGGTGGCCACCCAGGGTGACTGCGCCGCGATCCCGCAGGCCAGCTTTCCGGCGGCGCCCACCGCAACCCCGTCCCCGACCAGCACGCCAACCCTAGCCTGGACGGCGACGCCCACGGCTACTGCGACGCCGACGGTGACCAGCACCCCCATCGTGGTGGCGACCCTGAACTTCTCGCTGCCCCCGGTCTACGGCAGCTCCGCCCTGACCTCCGGCTTCGTCCCCGATCCGTTCACGGTCGGCGTGACGGGCGGGGGGCCGGCCAATGTCGCTTACCTGGGCGGCGGCTGCAGCGGGTTTGCCACGTCCGCGCCGAGCTTTTCCGTGAACTACACCGCCGGGGCATTCCCGCTGCTGCGCTTCTACTACATCGGGAACGCGGATTCGACCATGGTCATCAACACGCCGGGCGGGAGCTACGTGTGCGTGGATGACTCGTTCGGTACGCTGAACCCCACCATCGACTTCAACAGCCCGGCTTCGGGCCGCTACGATGTGTGGATCGGCAGCTTTGCTCAGGGTGCGACTGTGGGCGGTACGCTGTACGTCACCGAGAACAGCGGCAACCATCCGTAGCGGTGGGGCTACGCTCGGCTGTGAGAAATGGGGCAGGCTGGTGGTGTGGGAGCGATAGCCCTGCAGCCTGCCCTGTAAAACCGGGGGCAAACAGTGTAGAATGGCGGGGCTTGCCAAAAGAAAAAGGCCCGCATGTGCGAGCCTTTGTGTCGGGGCGGAGGGATTTGAACCCACGGCCTCACCGACCCGAACGGTGCGCGCTAGCCAAGCTGCGCCACGCCCCGAAACTGCTCGTAGTGTACCCGACCGTGGGCGCAAATACAAGGGCTAATTTGCCCTGGAGTGATGTCTTGACCCAGTCCCAGCTGCCTACTACCCCTAACCTCAGTACGCGGGTGCGCGCGCTGACCGTCAGCATTCTCGACCAGGTTGGCGCCGCCCTGGCCCGGCTGGGCGTCCACCCGGACGCGATCACGCTGGCTGGCCTGGCGCTGACTCTGATCGCGGGCTGGCTCATCATCGAGGGGCGGTTTGTCCCGGCGGCTGTGTTGCTGGTGGTGGGCCTGCCGCTGGATGCGCTGGACGGGGCGGTGGCCCGCGCGCTGGGCCGCACCAATCCTTTCGGGGGCGTGCTGGATTCGGTCGTGGATCGCGTGGCGGATATGGCGCTGCTGCTGGCCCTGGCGGCTTACCTGGCCGTCAATGACCGGTTTCTGGAGATGGGGTTGGCGTTCGCGGCGGTGATCGGCAGTGTGCTGGTGAGCTACATTCGCGCGCGCGCCGGCGCGGCGGGGCTGCCCTGCGCGGGCGGTGTGTTTTCGCGTTTTGAACGCCTGGTGGTATTTGTGGTGCTGCTGCTGACCGGCTGGCTACTTTCCGGTCTGATCATCCTGGCCGCTGGTTCGCTGCTGACCGCGCTGCACCGGCTGTGGTCTGTGGCGCAGTACGCCCGGGCGGAGACAGGCAACAGGGGAAAGTAATACCTTATGAGCATAGACGCACTGGGGATTCATCTTGGCCCGCTGTACATCCGATTCTACGGGCTGCTGCTGGTCGGCGGCCTGATCCTGGCGGCCAGCATCGCAGCGTGGATGGCTGCCCGTGACCGGCGCGATCCGGACCACATCTGGGGCGCGCTGACCTGGGGGCTGATCCCCGGCGTGATCGGCGCGCGGCTGTGGTTCGTGCTGTTCCCCTCCAGAGAGATGGTGGAGCTGGGCTTCACCCCCGGCTGGTTCCTGACGCACCCGTTCGACATGGTTAACGGGCCGCTGGCGATCTGGAATGGCGGCCTGGGCATTTTCGGGGCGGTGCTGGGTGGCATCCTCGGGGTGGGGTGGTACCTGCGCCGCAACCGGCTCAGCTTTGGCGAGTGGATCGACATCGGCGCGATCGTGCTTCCGCTGGCCCAGGCCATCGGCCGCTGGGGCAACTTCATCAACCAGGAGCTGTACGGCCATCCCACGACCCTGCCCTGGGGTCTCACCATCGACCGGATCGCGCGGGT
>CAZGYW010000245.1:0-4934 GCA_964530495.1 uncultured Anaerolineae bacterium | reverse complement strand
CGAAGTTCGACCGGGAGGGGCGCTACGTGTGGCACTGCCACATCCTCTCCCACGAGGATCACGAGATGATGCGCCCGTACTACGTCGGCCTGCATCCCTCCGCGTTCTACCCGCAGCCCGCCACCTACTGGGCCCAGAACAGCGTGGAGGGCGCGCCGAGCTTCGACTTCCACTGGCTGCAGATCAGCATGGCGGCGGCCGGGGCGGAGTTCCTGCACGGGATCACCTACGGCGCGGCGCTCAGCCCGCTCAACACCGGGGCGTGGTTCGACCTGGCGCGGGAGTATATCGGCGCGAAGCTGAATATTCTGGCCTACGTAGTTCCCACCGGGTATGAAGTGACCCTGGGCGAGGCCAGGCTGCAGTTGACCGCCAAAGCGCCGGGGACCCTCTCCCCGGAAGACGTGCTGGCTTTCGGCGCGCTGGCCGCTGCGCTGAATGCGTTCAACGCCGGGGCCTAGCTACTTGGCACAGTCGTTGTGCGCCGGGTTGGGGTGTTCCCCGCCCGGCGTTTTTGACTCTACCGCGCACCTGTGCTAATGATTAAGCAGGTTGCGCCGTTTTCTGGAAAAGGACGAATAATCATGGTCGAAAAACGTTTCAGAGTCCTGCGTATTATTTCGGCAATCTACAAAGTCCTGGGTGTGCTCGTGTTGCTGCTGGCGATCGTGACGCTGGTGTTGGCAATTGGAATGAAAGATGCACAGCCGGGCCTTGTAGCGTTGGCAGCCGGGGCCGGCGCGGCCCTGAGCCTCTACGCCTTTGGCGAGGGCATCCAGTTGTTCATCAGCCTGGAGGAAAACACCCGCCAGTCGAATGCCCTGCTGCGCGCGCTGGGCCGGGCGCTGACCCGCGACGAAGGCCCGCGCCTGGAGTAGCCCCCCCGAAATCAGCCGCCCAGCATCGCCCGGTAGACCTCCACCGTCTGGCGGGCGATCTGGGCCTGGGTGAAGTGCTCCATCACGCGCTGGCGGCCGCGGTGGGCCAGCGCCTGGCGCAGGGCATGATCCTCGATCAGGCGGCGCAGGGCATCCGCCAGGGCGGGCGCGTTCCCTTCCGGGACAATCAGCCCGCCATCCCCGATCACGCCCGGGATCGCCCCGCTGTCGGAGCCGACCGGCACCGCGCCGCAGGCCATCGCCTCCACCAGCACCCGCCCGAACTGTTCTTTCCAGTTGGGCCGCGTCAGCGAGGGCAGGACGAGGATATCGAGCTGGCGGTAGAAGGCCGCCATCTGGGTGCTGGGGAGCTGTCCGCCGAACGTCACCTGCTCGCGCAGGCCCAGCGCGGCGGCCTGATCCCGCAGCGCGGCTTCCTGCGGGCCGCCGCCCAGGATGTCCAGCCGCCAGCCCGGCACCCCCTTCGCCTTGAGCGCGGCCAGGGCCGCCAGCAGCACGTCCACGCCCTTCTCCGGCACCAGCCGCCCCACATACCCGATGGCGCATGTTCGCCCGCGCAACGGCTTCGTCGGAGGGGAAAAGAGGGCCGGGTCCACGCCGAACTGCGGGATGACAGCCAGCGGCCCCCGGTAGCCTTTCGCCCGCCAGACCTCCGCCGCGCTCTGCGTGCCCATCAGGGCGTAATCAACGCTGTTCAGCACCCGGCGCTCACCCAGGGCGAAGGGGAACGGGTAGCGGCGATCCAGGTTCTGCCAGCTAAAGAACAGGCTTCTGGCCCCGGCGCGGCGCGCCAGGCGCAGCGCCTGCCAGGTGGCAAGGTTATACGGTTCTTCGTCAATGTGGACGATCTCCGGCGCGGGGTCAAACCAGCGGGCCAGGCCGGGGTAGTGGTGCAGGTGGAAGCTGCCGTTGAAGCGGATCGGGTTGACGACCAGCCGGTAGCCTTCCGTGTGGGCGCGCTCCAGCGCCATCTCGCCGCGCTCGTCCCGCCAGGAAGGGGGCACGACCACCGTCAGGTCAAGGCCCAGGGCGGCCATCTCCTCCAGCTTGCGCTGGTAGATGCCGACCACGCAGGCCTTCGAAATCATGAGTACCCGCATCACGCGCCCTCCCGGGGAGAAGAATCCTGTAAGGCGAATATGCCCTATCTGGCCATGAGGGTTGACACCCTGCATTGACCAGGTACCCGTGTTACACGGAGACGATTCGATGCGGTTCTATGGAGTGTTCGGGCAATCAGCAGGTTTGTACGGGCGGCTCGCGAGCCGCCCGTACAGATGGCTTGCGCATAAAATTCTGTCTGATCTTTTGCCACATCAACCACAGATACGCATCGAATCCTGAATACCCTGCTCCTCCTGTGAAACCGGAGGGCAGACAGTCTGCAACACCACCCGCGTGACACCCTTTGCAGGCCTTCGCCCCCTCCATCGAAAAATGGAGAGGGGGCGAGGCGCGTTACTCCTGCCCGTTCAGCTCGCGCAGGTAGGCCACCACGTCCCACAGCTCGGCGTCGCCCCAGTCCGGGCGGCCGCCGTAGGGCGGCATGTTGATCCCGGTCGTGTTGGCCGGATCGTCGCTCTCCCGCCCCACCTGCAGGAAGCGCAGCATCTCCTCCGCAGACGTTTCCAGCATGAAGGGCGTATCGCGCAGGGAAACACCCACGCCCTCGCCATCCGCGCCCAGGCCGTGGCACCCGGCGCAGGCCATCCGGTACAGGCTCCGCCCTTCGTCCACATCCCCCGGCACGCTGATGTCAATGGTCAGCGGCACGGGCGTGGGGGTGGGCAGCGCCATCGGTGTCGGGGTCGGCTCGGCCTGCGCCGCCGCGAAGGTGTGCGTCACATCCGCGAACTCGG
This sequence comes from uncultured Anaerolineae bacterium, assembly GCA_964530495.1. Classification (GTDB taxonomy): domain Bacteria; phylum Chloroflexota; class Anaerolineae; order Aggregatilineales; family Ch27; genus CAZGYW01. The sequence goes on along the minus strand of CAZGYW010000245.1, from coordinate 2,176 downwards.
CGCCGTCGATCACGTAGATCTCGCCCGCGTTGGTCAGGGTGTTGTAGGCCCCGTCGCCGCCCATGCCGTTGGGGATGATGTCCAGCACGCCGTCGCCGGTTACCTCGTAGACGGTCATCGAATAGGCCAGCATGTCGTTCTGGTCCGCGCCGATCAGGTAGCGGACGCGCAGCCCCTCCGGCTGCTCGGAGGGCAGCTTGATCTGCCCATCATTGCTGGCCAGCCCGTCCGCGCTCCCGAAGATCACGGCCAGCAGCCCGGAATTGCGCCGGACGAGCAGGTTGTAACCGGTCGGGTCGTAATCCGGCGCGCCGTAGAACAGGTCGGCAAAGCCGTCCCCGTCCAGATCGGCGATCTTCATCGTATCCCCGCCCTTGCTGTACGGCTGGTCGGGGTAGATCACGACCGAACTGGCGGGCGCGTTGGCCATGTCGAACATCTGCCCGCGGAAGAAGCGGTTGGCGTAGAGCACCCACGCCTCGCCCGATTCGGTCAGCACGTCGCCGGGGCCGTAGCCGACCAGCGTGCCCAGCACCAGGTCATTGAAGCCGTCGCCGTTCAGGTCGCCGACGGCGATCTCCTCGCCCAGCAGGTCGTTCGGCCCGACGCCGTAGACGACCGTCAGGCGGCTATCTACCGGGCGGCCTTCCGCCGTGAGCAGATCGGCCATGTCCAGCGTCTCGCCGCGCAGCGTCTCCCGGCCGAAGATCACGAACGTCTCGCCCGCGTTATAGCGGGTGTTGGCGGGGCCGTCCCCGCCGCCGAAGGATAACCCGCCCACCCCGGCCGAGCCGCGCCACAGCGCCGCGCTGACGATGGCGTCATCGATCCCGTCACCGTCCAGGTCCGCGCCGACCACGGTAGAGCCGAACAGGTCGTCGTAGTCGGCCCCGATCAAGCGGGTGGCGTCCGCGGGCGGGGTGCGGATGTCGATCAGCGGCCCGTACGTGCCGGAGATGTCTTCCGCGCCGTAGAGGATCCAGGCTTCCCCGGCGTTGATGCGCCGTTCCTCCAGGCCGTCGGCCTGGTTGGCGCCGATTAGCATGTCCTGGATGCCGTCGCCGTCGAAGTCGCCGCTTTCCACCCACATCCCGAAGCGGTCACCGTCGTTATCGCCCAGGATGGTCAGCACGTCCGGGGAGGGGGCCTGCAGGTCGATATCGGCGTGCGACGCGAAATCCGCCGCCCCGAAGATCACGTAGGCAGCCCCGGCGTTGACGCGCACCAGGTTTGGCCCGTCGTGGTTCTGGGCGGAAACGAGCAGGTCATCAAAGCCGTCGCCGTTGAAGTCCGCGATGTGGGTTTCCGTCCCGGCCATGTCGCCCGGCTGCGCGCCGTAAATCGTGAACATCGGCAGGGGCAGCTCGGCGCTCCCGGCCAGCACATCCTCGATGGCGATCCGGTCGGCCTCCAGCCGGCACAGGCCGAGCAGGATGCGGATGTGCCCGTTGCCCTGCCGCCACGCCCCGTTGACGGTATGCCCGGCGTTGTGACCGGTGATCGCCAGGTCGCCGCAACCGTCGCCGTCGAAGTCCCCGGCGTCAACCGGCTTGCCGGTCTGCGAGGCCTGGGCCGGGGCGTCGTAGAATACGAACACGCCCTCCTGGGGCAGGACGCGCAGGTCCCACGGCTCGCCGCCGGTGGGCAGCGGCTCGCCACCCTGGGCCAGCGCCAGGCCGGCCGTCAACACCAGCCCGATCGTCAGCATCCAGCGTAGTGTGCGGATCATGGCAGTTCCCCTCCCTCACGGTGGCCCGATTACCGGGGAGTCTAGCGTGAGGGCCGGACTTCGCCAAACCCCCGGCGGCAGGTCGCAGGAACACCCCCTGTGGCCCATTCCGAACTACAATCCGCCTGGCAAATCGCAGCTTTCCCCAAACCAGCCTGACGCCTTTGAGGGTTGTTGCTCCAGTATTAAGCAATGGTCAGGCTCGGAATAAGTATGTACGGTCGGCTCGCAAGCCGCCCTATGAAGAAGCCGTTGACTCATCGCCAACGGCTTCTTCGATGTGTCAAAGAGCCAAAGTCCAGCGGGCGCAGCATGCTGCGCCCTGCAGCGTCGAAGCGGCAAGCGTCAAAGCGAAAAAGCCGTGCGGGCGACCGGGCGGTCTCCCGGGATAAGCAAGTGGGAGGGAACAGGTGGCAAGGCCGGCGTTTGTAGGGGCCGTTCGGGAAC
>CAZGYW010000244.1:1408-4946 GCA_964530495.1 uncultured Anaerolineae bacterium | reverse complement strand
GTCAGCGAAGCCCTCACCGCGCTGGCCCGCTATCCCAACATCCAGAGTGTGCAGATCATCTTCAACATGTTCCGGCTGAAGCCGGCCGAGGAATTCTTCGCGGTCGCCAGAGCTCAGGAGGTTGGCATTCTGGCGCGCGTCCCGCTGGCCAGCGGCCTGCTCACCGGCAAGATCACCCCCCAGACCCAGTTCGCCACCGACGATCACCGCAGCTACAACCGCGAGGGTGAGGCCTTTGATAAGGGCGAGACCTTCTCCGGCGTGCCCTTTGACGTTGGCCTGCAGGCGGTGGAGGAGCTTCGCGCGGCCCTGCCGGCCGGGTATGATATGGTGACCGCCGCTCTGCGCTGGATCACGATGTTCGATGCCGTCACCTGTGCCATCCCCGGTGCCAAGCGTCCCGCCCAGGCGCGCCAGAATTTCGCCGCCGGTGATCTGGCGCCGCTGCCGCAACCCTTCATGGCGAAGGTCGAAGAAGTCTACGACACCCACATTCGCAAGCATGTCCACCACCTGTGGTGATGGTCGTCCAGAATCGGCGGCGAAAGATGCTGGCACGGATCGCTTGACATCCAGCGCTGCACTCGCTATGCTGTTGCCATATTCACTGTACAGGAATTGCTGACCGTGCCCGATTGGCGCCTGACCTCCCGGAATAGTGCATCCCAGAACAGCCACATGGCCGGCTATTTTGGGTTCTACTTTTATTATGGGAACATAGCGCGAAGCGGGCGTTAGCGAACAACGGCTGGCAACAGCCGACCTGGAAAGTCAGTCAGGCGCAGGGCTAACGCCCCTGCGCTTTTTGTTTTGTACAGAACTCTGAAAAGGAAGCGGTTCATGAACGCCTCAAGCTGGGCCTGCCGCGGGGTGCGCGGCGCAACCACCGCCTCCGCAGATACGCCAGAGGCCATTCATCAGGCGACCCGCGAGCTGCTGGAAGCCATGATTGCGGCCAACGGCATCGCGCAGGAGGATGTCGCCAGCGTCCTGTTCACGGCCACCCCGGACCTGGCAGCCGCCTACCCCGCCACCGCGGCCCGCCAGCTTGGCTGGACGGAAGCGGCGCTCATGACCGCAGTCGAGATGGCCCCGCCGCAGTCGCTCCCGCGCTGCATCCGCATCCTGATCCACTGGAACACGGCGCGCACGCAACATGAGATTCAGCATGTGTACATCCGCGGGGCGGAAGCCCTGCGTCCCGATCGCAGCAGTCGCCGGTAACGCCATTGTTCTGAGCAAGGGGCTGGTCCGCCTGGACCACTAAGGAGAGAAGAATGATGATCGTCGTGATGAAAGCAGGCGCTAACGCCAGAGAGATTTCAGCCGTCATCGACCGTGTCAAGAAACTCGGTTACGAAGCTCACCTCAGCGATGGAGAGGAACGGACGATCATCGGCATTGTCGGCAACGGCAACATCCGCGAGCACCGCGAGCAGTTCGAGTTGATGACAGGCGTCGAGCGCACGATGCCGGTCAGCCACCCCTACAAGCTCGCCAGCCGCGAATTTCACGCCGCTAACACCCTGGTTCCTCTGAACGGTGGCAAAGTCGGGGCGGAGAAGATCGTGGTCATCGCCGGGCCGTGCTCAGTCGAAAGCCGCGAGCAAATCCTGGAAACCGCCCACGCGGTCAAAGAAGCCGGGGCGACAGCTCTGCGCGGCGGCGCGTACAAGCCACGTACCTCCCCCTACGCCTTCCAGGGCCTGGGTGAGGAGGGGCTGAAATACCTGGCCGAGGCCCGCGAACAGACCGGCCTGCCAATCGTCACCGAGGTCATGGAACCGGCGATGGTGCCCATCGTCTGCGACTACGCGGATGTCCTCCAGATCGGGGCGCGCAACATGCAGAACTACGCCCTGTTGCATGCCGTCGGCCGCGCACAGCATACCGTGCTCCTCAAGCGCGGGATGAGCAGTACCATTGAGGAGCTGTTGATGGCCGCCGAATACATCCTCAGCCACGGCAACACCCGCCTGATGGTCTGCGAGCGCGGCATCCGCACCTTCGAGCAGTACACCCGCAACACCTTCGACATCAACGCCATCCCGGTGCTCAAGGAGCGCACCCACCTGCCCGTCATTGCCGATCCCAGCCATGCCACCGGCTACTACCAGTACGTAGAAGCCGCCGCCCGGGCGGCGGTCGCTGCCGGCGCGGATGGCATCATCGTTGAGGTACATCCCCATCCGGAAGAGGCAGTTTCGGACGGCATGCAGTCGCTGACCATCAAACGGTTCGAGAACATGATGGCGTCCCTGCGGCGCGTGGCTGAGGCGGTCGATCGGACGCTATGAGCGCTGCCTTTAGCCAACAGACTGTCGCCGTCATCGGGCTGGGCCTGATGGGTGGCTCGCTGGCCCTGGCCCTGCGCGGCAAAGTCGCGCATATCGTCGGCATCGACCCTGACGAAGCCACGCTGGCCTATGCCCGTGCGCACGACATCATCGACGAGGGGATGACCGATGTACAGGCGGGCGTCCGGAACGCCAACGCCGTGATCCTGGCCGCGCCGGTGCAGGTCATCCTGGACCTGCTGCGCAATCGCATCGGCAGCTACCTGCGCGCCAATACGCTCCTGCTTGATCTGGGCAGCACCAAGGCGGAAATCTGCCAGGCGCTGGGCAACCTGCCGATCAGCGTGCTCGCCATGGGCGGCCACCCGATGTGCGGCAAGGAGCGCAGCGGCATTCGCGAAGCCGACGCGAGCCTGTATGCCGGGCGCCCGTTCGTCCTGTGCGCACCGCGCCGCTCGACCCCGGCTGCGCGCCTGCGCGCACTGGAACTGGTCGCGGCCATCGGCGCCAGTCCCATCGAAATGGAAGCCGAGCGCCATGATCGCCTGGTCGCGGGCATCAGCCACCTGCCCTACCTGCTCAGCAGCGCGCTGGTCGCCACGATTGCCGCCGAGGGCCAGACCGACCCGGCAATCTGGGAACTGGCCGCCGGCGGTTTTCGCGACACCTCGCGCCTGGCGGGCAGTGACATCCGCATGATGAGCGACATCATCAGCACCAACACAACGGCAATCGCGCGCCTGCTGGCCCTGTACCGCATTCAGCTTGCCCTGCTGGAAGCGGCCCTGATTTCTCACGATGACAGCCAGCTCAAAGCCCTGCTCCAGACCGCCCACGACGCGCGTTTGGCGTGGGAAGCCGAGCACCTGACCGGAAGTGAACGCACCCATGCCCGCTGACTCGCATCTGCTGACGATCCACCCTACCCCCCGCCTGCGCGGCACCACGACCGTCCCCGGTGACAAGAGCATCAGCCACCGGGCGGTACTGTTCGGCGCCCTGGCGGACGGCCTGACCCGGGTTCGCGGTTGGCTGCCCGCGGGTGACACCCTGGCGACGCTGGCCGCTGCGCGCGCGCTGGGCATCCTAGTTGAGCAGCATGATGCCACCACACTAACGGTGCATGGCGGCATGCTGCGCCAGCCCTCCGTGCCGCTGAATCTGGTCAACACCGGCACGGGACTGCGCCTGCTGGCCGGCATCCTGGCCGGGCAGCCGTTCCCCAGCACGCTGGACGGCTC
>CAZGYW010000244.1:0-1308 GCA_964530495.1 uncultured Anaerolineae bacterium | reverse complement strand
GCCCGCGACCACACCGAGCGCCTGCTACGCGCCATGGGCGCCAATCTTGTCCTGGACGGGAACTCCATCACGCTCACGCCGGGCGCTCCGCTGCATGCCCTCGATCTCACCATCCCCGGTGATTTCTCGTCCGCCGCGTTCCTGCTGGTTGCCGCCACCCTCCTGCCGGATAGCCAGGTCACGCTCACCAACATCAGTCTGAACCCCACCCGCACCGGGCTGCTGGATGTACTTCAGGTAATGGGCGCGGCGATCACCGTTACCCCGGAAGGCGAGTCCGGCGGCGACCCGGTGGGAAGGCTGACGGCAGGCTCAGCCGGGCTGCGCGGCATCACCATTGGCGGCGAACTGGTCGTGCGCATGATTGACGAATTCCCGGCCCTGATGATCGCCGCCCTGCACGCCGAAGGCACGACCCTGGTGCGGGACGCCCGCGAATTACGCGTCAAGGAGACGGATCGCATCGCGGTCATGGCGGCGGAACTGCGCAAGCTCGGCGCGGTCATCGAGGAGCGCGAGGACGGCTTCGCCATCAGCGGGCCGCAGCGACTCACAGGCGCGGACGTAGAGGCCCACGACGATCACCGCATCGCCATGAGCCTCGCCGTGGCCGGGATGCTGGCGGCAGGCACAACGCGCATTCATGGCGCGGCGTGCGTGGCCGACTCGTTCCCCGGCTTCGCCGCCACACTGCGCGAACTGGGAGCGAATATCCAGTGAACGCCACAGCACAGACCCGGCTTGTTGGCCTGATCGGCTGGCCGGTCGCGCACAGCATCAGCCCGGCCATGTTCGAAGCAGCATTCCAGGTCCTGAACCTGCCCTGGCGGTACGACGCTTACGCCATAGCACCTGATGAGCTGGTACCGCGCATCCACGAACTGCAGGCACGTGGGCTGCGCGGCTTTAACGTGACCATCCCACACAAGCAGGCGATCATCGTACTGCTGGATGGCCTCCACCCGGAGGCGCAGGCCATCGGCGCAGTCAACACCGTGATCGCTGTGCAGAAGGCCGGACGCGTGCGCTGGGAAGGCACGAACACCGATGCGGCAGGCTTCGCCCATGACCTTGCGGATTGGCTGGGAACATCGCCCGACCCGGGCACGACCGCCCTGATCCTGGGCGCGGGGGGCGCAGCGCGCGCCGCCGCCTACGTGCTGGCGGAACAGGGCTGTCGGGTCCTGATTGCCGCCCGCGATCCGGCCCGCGGTGAGGCGCTGGCCCAGGCCATCGGTGCCGCGCTACCCGACTGCTTGCCTTCCCCGGCTGCTATCGCCTGGGATAACCTCGACCGGATGGCCGACG
>CAZGYW010000243.1:0-4946 GCA_964530495.1 uncultured Anaerolineae bacterium | reverse complement strand
GGGACCGCCGGAGCAGGAAATCTCCGACAACGAGCAGTATCAGCACGATCCAGATGGCAACCGGGATATTGAGGAAATACCCCTGTCCCAGGACCAGGAAATCGTCCGGGAGGCCAGTCTGCGGGTAGCCGCCGGAGATGACCAGGGTGGCGCTGGAAAGGATGGTCATCATGCCCAGGGTTGTGATCAAGGGGCTGATGTTGCCGACTGTCACGAGCAGCCCATTGATTGTGCCGACGCCGGCCCCTACCAGCAGGGTGATCAGAATGCCCGGCAGAGTCGGCACATCAGCGTTGAGCAGCAGCGCAGCCACCATCCCCCCAAGGGCCAGCATCGACCCGACGGAAAGGTCAAAACCGCCGCCAATCAACACCACCGTCATAGCGACGGCAATGATGGCGTCGGTCGCCATGCCGATGCCCAGCGCGCTGAGGTTTGACGCCGTCAGGAAATATGGGGTAGCAAGCCTGAGCAAGATCACTGCCGCTGCGATCACAAGGAACAGACGCAATTCGCGGGCCTGGAGAATGGTTTGCAGAATAGTCGTCGATGGCTCGGAAACGCCTTCCACCGCCGGCTGGCTAGCTGCATCCTGGGACACTGCCACTTTCCTGTCTGTCATTTGGAAGCACTCCGTTCGGTTATGCCTGGTTGTGCGGCGCGGGTTGCAGGTCACCCAGCGTATGCCCGCTGGCAAGGATCATGATGTTCTGTTCGGTCAACTCCTGGCCCGCTAACTCGCCCATGAGCGACCCTTCGTGCATAACGTACGCCCGATCGCACATGCCAATGATTTCGGGCATCTCAGATGAGATCAAGAGGATGGCGATGCCTTCCTGCGCCAACCGCCGCAGTATTGTATAGACCTCCGCTTTGGCCCCCACATCAACGCCGCGCGTGGGTTCATCCACAATCAGCAGTTTTGGCGAAACCGCCAGCCACTTGCCCAGCATGGTCTTTTGCTGGTTCCCGCCACTGAGGTTGAATACCGTCTGCTCAAGACCCGGAGTGCGGATGCCAAGCTGTTTGACAAGCCCGGCAGCCAGACTGCGTTCTTTGCTCCCGCTCACCAGCGAATGGCTTGACAATTCGTTCAGACGGGTAACCGATAGATTACTGCGCACCGCCATCGTCAGGAACAGCCCCAGGCTGTGGCGGTCCTCAGGCATGAAGGCGACTCCGCTGGCAATGGCTTCGCCGGTCGTGGCGGGGTGATACGGTTTGCCCTCCAGCTGAATCCGGCCGCCCTGGATTGGAAGATGCCCGAACAGGGTCATCCCGATCTCAGACCGGCCCGATCCCACCAACCCGCTGAGACCGACGATCTCGCCCTGCCTGACCTCCAGGCTTACGCCGTGGAAGCTCTGCCCGGAAAGATCGAAAGTCTCAATGATTGTCTTACCCGGGGTTGTGGTTCCCAAAAAAGTGCCGAACAGGTTGGACAGTTCGCGCCCGACCATCATGTTGATCATGCGGTCGGCGGTGATTTCCTGCCGGGTCAGGGTTCCTGCCAGTTTGCCATCGCGCAGGACAGTCACCCGGTCTGCAAGCGCCATGATCTCATTCAGCCGGTGCGTGATATAGACAATGGCGATGTTGTCCTCGCGCAGTTGCCGGATAATCCCGAACAGGATTTCCGTCTCGCGGTCACTGAGCGCTGACGTCGGCTCATCCAGAATCAGGATGTCCGCCTTCAGGGAGAGGGCTTTGCAAATCTCCACAACCTGCTGTTTGGCAACGCTCAGCTCGCGAATCAGGCGGCGCGGGGAAATATCGGCACTGAACCGGATCAGCCGGTCGCGCGTTGTTTGGTACAACCTGCGGCGGTCAATCAGGTCCAGGGCGCGGGTCGGTTCTCGCCCCACCATCACATTCTCCGCTACGGTCAGGTTTGGAAAGAGCAGCGGCTCCTGGTGGACAATGCTGATACCGAGTCCCTGAGCGCGTGAGGGGCTGTCAATAGACACCACTTCGTCGCGCAGCCTGATCTGGCCGCTGTCGGGCCGGTAGATCCCGGCCAGAATCTTCATCAATGTGCTCTTGCCGGCACCATTCTCACCGATCAGGCCATGGACTTCGCCCCGCACAAGTTCGAAATTCACCCCCTCAAGGGCCTGTACGCCTGGAAACGCCTTGCTTATTGCGGTCATTTCCAGGAAACAGCCATTCTCAGACATATTGGCTCCGTTCATCATCAAGGCCCACCCCACACCTCACCAGGATTTGGCAAAGTGATTTCTTGCCGCAGACCACTTTTCCACATTCTTGAGGAGATCGTTGGCCTCTTGCTCGGAGTCCACATACGTCCGCATGTAAAGGCCCTCTGGCCCGAGATGGCCGAGAATCTTCTCGACTTCGTCCGGCTGGACCAGCAGGTACAGGTTTTTTCCACTCTCCAGAATGCGGCGGTAGCGCGGGATGTACTGTTCGCAATAGGTGGGCAAGGGGCTGCCGGTGCCCGGCGTAAACTGGATCGTCTTGATCTGCTTGACCTCCAGCAGAATGTCCAGCATGTTCATCATGCAGGCCTGCCCGTCAAGATGGTAGGTTCCGTATTCACACCAATCCCCCATCTTCACAATCTCGGGCAGGAAGAATTCCTCAAACATCGCAGGGGAGATGGCGGTAGAGAAGTCGCAGGCGATCTGGTCGATGCGCCCCGGGGCCCACAGGCCCATCCAGGCCAGGCAGTCACCGTTGTCGTTCGCCCGCGTCGTCATCTGGAAGGCTTCTTCCATCAGCGCCACCCACGTGTCGGAGATGACATCAACACCGCGCTTGACCTGATCCGGGTTCAGGATGAGATCAAGGGCCAGGTGATCCATGCCCCGTATCAGCGAGAGGACGTCCGCCCCGTTGCCCAGCTCTGGCTTGCCCACAAAATACTTACCCGGCGCATCCGCGACGAAACGCGCAACGATGGCCTTCAAGGCCTGCCAGGTCTCGTCTGTCTCAGCATCAAAGCGCCATTCCCAGGTATCCCACTCGTGAATGACGGCCGGATACCAGACGCTGGTCCTGGTGAATTCCGGGCGGCTGCCGAACATGGCGGCCAGCGCCATCGCCCCCCAGTTGACATACGTCACGGGCAGGGCTTCGCCACCAAAGTAAGTGTTTTCAAACCACAGGATCGCTCGCTGGTAGTTCAATTTCGGGTCTGCCCACCAGCGCCTGATGCCCTCCACATCATCGTCATGCAGCGATTCAAGCCCACCCAGCCATGCCCCATGCTGAAGATCAGGAAACGCCGGGAGCGGCGCCCCATCCCTGGGCGCATGCACGGCAATACAACAGCGATCGATCACGTCATGATTCCACCAGGCAATCAGTCGCGCTTTGGCTTGTTCCCAGTCGGGCTTATACTCCATGATTGCGTGCTCCTATTGCTGGAATGAGAGACCACAGAGCGTCACTGCCGATACACCTGACGTCATGACCTGGGCTGGCCGGGCACGTCGTCGGCCAGCCGCCTGATGATGTCCGCGACCATCGTCTGCTGCTCCTGCGCCCCAAGCTTGGTCTTGGCGCTTGAGGCCCGCACATGCAAATCAACACGGAAATCAATGGTCTCCGGTGAACTGATCCTGCCGGTCAGCAAGTCCAGAGTCTTCTCGCCGGTGAGCCTGCCCAGTTCGTACTGCGGAATGCGAATCGTGGTGAGAGGCGGATCCATCATGGCGGCCATGAGGATGTCGTCAAATCCGACGATAGCCACATCATCCGGGACTCGCAGGTTCAGGTAGCGTGCGGCCAGCAATGCGCCGGCAGCCATCAGGTCGTTATAGGCGAACAGTGCGGTCGGGCGTGTGGCGGCAACAAGAAGCTGCTTGGCCCCTTCGTAACCTTGCAGCACCGACGGGATTGCCTCGCCCACCAACGGGGCAACCAGCGGAGACAACCCCGCGGCGGCCATCGCTTCCAGGTAACCATTCAGCCGGCGTTTGGCGGTCAAACGGGTTACAGGGCCTGCCAGAAAGCCTATGCGCTGGTGTCCGACATCCAGCAGGTGGTTGGTGGCGATCTGTGCGCCCTTATGATTCTGCACATTGATGTTGACGACATTGCCATCGAACGCATGGCAATCAACGGTGACCACCGGCAATTCAGTACCGACCGTGGCGGCCAGAACATCCCCCTCACCCCGGCTCCCCCAGACGATAACGCCATCGACGCGCCGGTCGAGCAGCAGCGCCAGATATTCCTGTTCCTTCTCAAGATCCTCATCCGTGTTGCAGAGGAAAATGCTATAGCCTGCCTGGTTCAGGAAATCCTCACACCCGCGGATCGCCCTGCTGAAGAATGGGTTGGCGATATCCGGAAGCACCACACCAATCGTCATGGTCTGCCCGGTAATCATGCTGCGCGCCAGGGTGTTGGGTCGGTAGCCGAGTTGCTCGATGACGGCCTGAACACGGTTGCGAGTTAGTGGGGCAACGTCGGGACGCTGGTTGATGACCCGCGACACAGTGCGGATGGAGACTCCGGCATGCCTGGCGACATCTTCAATGGTGACGGACACGCCCCCCCCTTGAGCACGATGGCAGCGGGACTGCCATCGTTAGCGCCAACGTTGGCAATGCCTATTTGAGTTGTACGAGAGGTCGGCGTCCTGGTTCAAGTAACGCTTATCAGATCAAATTGTGACATTATTCACTTGCAGAGCAAGAAGCACAATTGCCAACGGTTGGCGGGGAGTCTCTTGGCGCCGATAGCCAGAATACATTGACCACCACACTGAAAATCCCAGGCAACCGTACGTCGAGTCTCAGGTGCCTTTGCTCTTCGCATCGCGCGTGCAAGTCACAATTTCGAACGGTCCCGCGCTGCTAATTTCGCTGCACTCAAGTGAAACCCGACCCACGAAAACACACAGCGGACCTGGAAAGTCCGCTGTACTGTACTGTATTCTGGATATTGAGTACAAAATGTACTCAATGCCCCATAGG
>CAZGYW010000242.1:0-4972 GCA_964530495.1 uncultured Anaerolineae bacterium | reverse complement strand
CAGGCACACTAACACAAAAAGCAGCACGGGTTTACGCATATCTTGATCTCCTCAGAAAGTAATGACGACTCTACATGAAGGGGAAAGCGGCGAATCGTGCTGATCATAGCAACGAATGGTCCCAAGCGCAAAGGAAGAATTGCCGTAGCATAGATGCGCTGGGCTGGACTGCTGTGGCCGGAAAATAGAAAAGCCCGCCGGTCAGGGCGGGCTTAGTTCGGTGGCGGCCGGAGTGCCTAGTGCACGCCGAGGATGATCAGCAGCATCGAGCCCAGCATGTACACCGAGGCGAGCTTGAACACCATGAAGTTCAGGCGCGCGGACGGCCGCACCACGCTGAACACGGTCACGACCAGCAGCAGCGCGCCCAGCGCCGCGGCGAAGTACAGGCATCCGGAGGCCAGCTCGATCAGCCAGATTGACGCCCCCATCACCATGACCGCGATCACGGTCGCGGTGCCGACCAACTGGCGGGTGACGGTGACGCCATGCGTGTTGGCGAAGACGGGCACACCCGCCCGCCGGTAGTCCTCGGCGTATTTGATGCCAAACGTCAGGATGTGGGTTGGAATCCACAGCAGCACGGCCAGCGCCAGCAGCAGGCCGATCAGGTCGATCTGCCCGGTGCCCAGCGCGCGGCCGGCCAGTACGGGCATGCCACCGGCGATCCCACCCCACACGATCGACCAGGCGGAACGGCGCTTCAGCCATACCGTGTAGACCACCACATCAAAGAACAGCCCGGCAAAGACGATCAGACCGTACAGCGGGGAGAGCATGGTCGCCCAGCCCACCCCCAGCCAGGACAGCGCCAGCCCCACCAGCAGCGCCTCGTCCGGATTCACCCGGCCGGAGGGCAGCGGTCGTGCGGCGGTGCGCATCATCCGGGAGTCGATGTCCCGGTCGTAGACCATGTTGAGGATGGTGCTCCCGCTGACTGCCAGGAACAGGCTGCCCAGGACTGCCAATCCCATTTGCCACGAGGTCATCGGGCAGCGCGCGCTCATGAACCCGGCCAGCCCGGTCACCAGCAGCAGCCCGGTTTGCAGGCTCTTGATCAGCGGCCAGTAGGCGCGCAGGCGGGCCAGGAGCTGGCTCCATGCGGTTGAAGGATTGCGTGTGATCGCTGTCATCGTGCTGCCCTCACCTACTCTGCGACATCCTGAACGCAACGGAAGCCCACGTTAAAGCCCACATGGTCCGGCCCGGCGCTGTTGCGCGCCCAGGTCCGCAGGAACGGCTCGTAATCGTTGCGGCTGCCGCCGCGCATGAAGCGGTAGTGCAGGTACGGGTAATCGTCAGCCGTCCACTGCCAGACGTTGCCCGCCATGTCATACAACCCGTAGGGGCTGACCGCCTCTTCCGTCTGGTAGCCGCCATACGCCTGCCCATTGTAGAAGCCGACCGGGGTTGTATCGCCCTGCTTGCCAAAGGTCGCTTCCGCCGGATCGCGGCTGTCGTAGAAATTGGCGTAGTTGCGCTCGATCTCATCTCCCCAGGGGAAGACGCGTCCATCGGTGCCACGCGCCGCTTTCTCCCATTCGATCTCGGTCGGCAGCCGGCCGCCGTAATACTCGCAGTACGCCTGCGCGCCAAACCAGCTCACGTAGATCATCGGATGGTTCTCGTACCCCGCCAGGGCGGTGAAGGTTTCCCCGTCATAGGCGATACGCAGGTCCGGCTCATCCAGCGGGACGTGCAGCCAGTCGCCGGCTTCGATGCGCTCTTCGTGCTCGTACCCCTGGAACTCATCCCCGGCATACGGCCCCACGATCTCACTGCCCTCGATGCGGACAGCCCCGGCAGCTACGGCTTCATTCAGATAGGCCGCATACTGAGCGTTGGTGACGGGCGTGATCATGATCTCGTAGTCATAGTCCACCAGCACTTCTTCGACGAACTGGCCGGAGAGAAACTCACCGGCGGGAACCAGCGCCCAGGCGGCGCTGTCAACCCCGGTCTCCATGCCGGCACCCGGCTGGGCACCAACCTGGACCGGACCGCATCCGGTCAGAATGCCAACCACCAGCACCGAAAGCATCACAAGGGTTCGCTTGCTCATCGGGTCACCTCCCCGGTGGCCTTACCCGCCGCCGGATAGTCGGATCGCGCTTTAATCTGTTCGTTGTCAATCTGGAGTTCTTCCGTCCAGCGCCCGCGCCGGCGGAACAGGTCCACCAGCCGCCAGACGAGGAACGCGGCCAGCGCCAGGATGACCAGCACCAGGCCGATATCGCCCAGCAGCATGAGCGAGTTCACCAGGGGCTGCTGGGCGGCCTCGCTCACAAACAGGCGCTTGAGTCCGAAGACCGTCATCGCAGCGAAGGCCAGATCCGAGCCGATGACCACAATCCAGCCGAACCACTGGCGTACCCTGCCTTTCAGGCCGGCCACGTCCGCGTAGTAGAGCAGGATGATCGTAGCGGTGAGCGTGGCCAGGATGTGCCAGTGGCCGGTCAGCATGATGCGCTCTTCCCGGTGCGGCCACACGCGGATGATCTCGTCCAGCTTGACGGCCATGAAGATCCCGACGAAGCTGACGGTGAAGTTCATGAAGATCATCTGCCACAGCGCGCCGAATTTCAGCGAGTCCTTCACCAGGGCCTTCATCTTCTGGCCGAAGGAAGCGCCCGCGCCACCCTGTTCCTGGATGAGCTTGTTGAAGCCGAAGATCACAAGGAACAGGCCCGCCAGCAGGACGAATGACGACCCCACAAAGATGATGGTATGGGCGTCAAAGTCACTGGGGACGACCACGTACCAGGCCCCGATGGTTGTCACGATCGTGCCGAAAATCATGAAGGGCATCGCGATCTTGTGCCAGCGGCCCTTGAAGTCCAGCCACTGCCCGACGAGCAGCGCAATCGCCACGCCAATCAGCGTCAGCATGATGTGCAGGTGGCCGATGATCGCTTCCATCAGCACCGGCTTGTTGGGTTGGCGCACAACGTCTTCGCCCAGGAAGGTCAGGAACCCATTGCCGAAAAACGAACCGGCGATCGCGCCAAACAGGGCCGAGCCCAGCGTGGCAACCGCCATGGTGAAGTAGGCCACCCGCTCCAGGTCGATGTTGCCCCAGTGGGACTTAGCCTTATCCTTGATGTGGTAAGCTTTCTGCCAGGGCCACAGCGCCGCGGCAAGCTGCAGCCCGGCGAAGAAGACCAGGGTCTGCCCGGCGATGAACAGCCCGTGGAATATCCAGTTGTGGCCCAGGTAGGCGAATACCAGCCCGAAAATCAGGGCAGTCAGGTACCCGATCGTGACCGTGGCATTGATGCTGGTTTGCTGGCGGGCCGTCATGGTGACCCGATCCGTGATCAGGTAGACCTCAATCGCGACGACGGTCATGGCGATCGAGTGGTAGAGCATGATCAACCGGCCTTCGCGCTCGATCGGGTCAAGATCGAACCCCAGGATCTGGACGGTGACATCCTTGATGCCCAGCTCGGCCATCGGGCCGGAGAGCGTGCCCCAGATGGCCGTCACGAGCGCCAGCCCGGCGACGGCGACCAGCACCAGCCCCCGGGTGGAACGAAACAGGTAGGTAAAACGCGTTGCGAATGCTTGCATCTAGGCGCGACTCCTATGTGTGAGCGAGCAGGCGAGAAAAGCCAAAGGCGAAGCTCGCGACCATCAGCAGCAGCAGTGGTGCGAGGATGGCGAACACAACGTCCTGGCTGAAGAACAGCAGTTGCGAACCGGCCTTCAGGAAAGCCAGGGCGACCCCGCCAAGATCGATGAGCAGGCCACCCACCGCGACCCAGAGCGCTCCCTGCGGGGCCTTGCCCTGCCTGACCATCCACAGCGGCAGGCCCAGGATGACCACCCCGCAGATGGAATGGACAATGACCAGCGTGACCGTCGCCAGCCCGGCCGGGCCGGTGAACCGCGTTACCGCGACGGCGACCAGGCCGACCACAACGAATACCAGGTACGGCTTCTCGTAGTGGGGCAGGAAGTGGGTGATCAGCCCGGCGGAGATGCCGGCCGGGATCAGCACGGCGACGATGATGACCAGCGGGCTTTCCAGCGCGGCGTAGGTGAACGCGATCAGCAGCAGACCGGCTACCAGCAGCACGCCAAAGCCGGCCATGTAGTACAGATACTGGCGCTCACCGCTGTCCCGGTAGCGTGTGAAGAACCGCCACAACAGGTAAATGGCAACCAGGCCGGTTGCCAGCAGGGTAATGCGATCAAATAGATTCATGGCAGACCCCCACCCGATGCGCAGGTTTGTGGTCAGGCCCGGCGATTGTCAGTAGCACAAAAACGCCCCTGATGATGAATACAAGCTTGTTGCGAAAAATATCACAATAATGGCTGCGCATCATTGCCTTTTGTCAAGTTCCTTTACCGGGATTACCGGACACAGGGAAAGATCACAAAGCGCGCAGCCGGCAGAAGCGGTTGCGCGCTGCGGATCGTAATGAAGCGCGAAAACTAGGAAGCGCCAGCGAGCGCCGCCAGCCCATCTTCGTTGATAAGAGTGAATTCCGTGCGGGTGATGTGGATCAGTTCCCGATCGGAAAACTGGTACAGCGCCCGGCAGACCTGCTCACGGGTGGTGCCGATCTTGGCGGCGAGCTGGTCCAGCGTCATGTCGCGGCTCAGGTAAGGCTGCCCGGTACTGCCGAACTGATCCAGCAGCAATTTCGCCAGCCGCCCGGCCACCGGCTGGAAGGCCAGCCCCTCAATAATCTGGCTGGCCTGCTCCATATAACGGGTCATCTGCCGGGTTAGCTGCCACAGCGCAGACGGCACCTCGATCAACAGCGGAAGGATATCCGCGCGTGACCAGATGAACACTTCTGAATCAACAGTGGCATACAGCGATACCGGGTTCGCGGCGCCCTCATTGAAAAACGAAAGCCCCCAGAAAATCTCGCCCGGCTGCAGCGAAATGACAATCAACTGCCGCCCTTCGTCCGATTCCTGATATATCTCGTCCGACCTACCCAAAATATTTAGGTCA
>CAZGYW010000241.1:4339-4996 GCA_964530495.1 uncultured Anaerolineae bacterium | reverse complement strand
TTTACCTACGACCAGGCCAAGGCGATTGCGCAGGACCGCTCCCTGTCGTTCGGCGCGCCGGGAGACCGGAGCGATTGGGTTGGTATGGGCAACGTGCAGCGGTTCGGCGGGTACAACAAGCAGCCGGGCATGGGTGACGTGCAGCGCGCCAGCGATACGACCACATACGGCAGGCCCGGCGCCAACTATGGGCTGTTCTCGACCATGTCAAGCGGGCGCACGCTGCCGGGATGGTGGAGCGGCGGCGCACTGGGAGCTGATGCGCTTGTACCTACGTCTGCAGCACAGACCGACCGCGGCCGCTGGAAGGGCATGGATTACGGCTGGTGGGAGGGTGACAACCCGCGCGCCGGTGTGCTCGGTGATCCGTGGGGCTACGGCCTGACCGAGGGGCAGCTGGAGCCGGGCTATACTCCGGGCGCATCGGAGCGTAACGCATTCGGGCAGCCGCTGGGCACGCCGGGACCGCTGCGAGTGACCGGCCCGCGCCGGCAAAACGCATACGCGCGCCAGCACCAGGGACCGGGGCAGGTGGGCGACACCTGGCGCACCGATCTGCGCAAGGACGGCGGTGATGCGCACAACTGGATGCGAAAACGGGACCGGCCCAAGCCGAAGAAGAAGAAACCGCAGGGCGTGGGCGTGACGCCGGCCTGG
>CAZGYW010000241.1:0-4329 GCA_964530495.1 uncultured Anaerolineae bacterium | reverse complement strand
AAGTACGGCAGCTTCGAGCCGATGAAGCCGACGAAGGTATGGCAGTCGGGCTGGCACAAGGAGAAGCCGCACAACTGGCAGCAGGGACCGGACCGCCCCGGCCCGAAGAAGAAGAAGCCGCAGGGCGCGGGCGTGACGCCGGCCTGGGTCAGCGGCATGGCGCAGCTCAATATCTGACATGGCCTACTCATCGCAGGGCGTCAGCAAGGGATACAGCAGGGCGTTCGTCGAGCGGCGAATGCGCGACTACAGGGGCGGCTCGTTCGCACCGGAGCAGCCGGCGCAGCAGTTCACGCCGCCGCCGGTGTCCGGCAAGTGGACGCCGCAGGTAGTCGGGCAGCTGTCGGCGCTGAGCAGCGGCTCTACCCAGCCGTGGATGACGCCCGAAGTTACCGGGCTGATCGACGCCGCACGCCAGTGGTACGAGAGCGGAGAGACCACCCTGCCGTGGGAGTTGTCGGGCGCGCTCGACATGCTCGACCAGCAGTACAATCTGACCGGCGGGGATGCGCCGCTGATCCAGCCGCTGCCCGAAGGATTGGAGGGCTCGTTCGTCCCGCCGCAGCCATCGACCGGACTGGCGCAGTATTACGGCATGACCGAAGCGGAGTGGCAGAGCCTGCCGTGGACCAAGCAGATGGCGTCGCGCCTGTTCGGGACCAACACCACGGCAGCCGCAGCCACCGGCGCAGTGGCCGGCATCCAGGGCGGGCTGGGCGGCATGGTGGCAGGCGCAGTCTTCGGCACGACCCTGGGCAGCCTGGCCAACAAGTACCCGGCAGTGGGCAAGGTGCTGGAAGCGTTCAACGTTGGGGCCGAGGGCATCGAGCGCACGCTGGGCATGGCGTCGCTGATCGGCGCAGCCACGGAGACCAGCCTGGGCCGGATGATGAGACCCGAGACGGCGGAGCTGTGGCTGGGCCGGGACTGGGACGTGGGCGCTACCCTGCCGGAGCTGATCGCCGACATCGATGACGCCTGGGCGGCGAGCTCGCAGTTCTACCGCACCGCCGGCATCCTGAATCAGGCCGGCGACCTGCTGACGCCCGGCAACTGGGCGGACCTGATGCGCGGGGAAGGCGAGCTGGTCCACCCAACACGCGAGTCCTGGCAGCTCGGCACGACCGATATCGAAACCCTGAGCGGCGCGCAGATCGAGCGCCCGGAGCTGGCGATGGTGGAGTTCTTCGACCGCATGAACGCCGGCGAGAGCGAAGACGATCTGAAGACCGAGTTCCGGGAGCGCTACGGATTCGGCGGCGAGCTGGAGGAGATGCTGGCCGAGATGTTCCTGGACCCGCTCAACCTGGTGGGCGTCGGCTCGGCGCGCGGCATCGCCAGGGCCGGCAAACTGCTGGGCGCATCGGCGGATTTCGTCAAGGCATTCGAGCAGGTGGAGGGGCCGGTCAAAGGACTGAACTGGTGGAAAGAGCAGTCCCGCAAGCTGGACTTCGAGACCTACTCGCAGCTCAAGCCGTTCGAGAAGGCGCTGTCTCGCGCCTGGAACCCGGATGGTACGCCGCGCCTGCTGGACCAGCCGACCTACGCCAACAAGATCAGCCGCGGCCTGAACTACCTGCGCGAGCTAACCCCGGCCAGCCGGGCGCGTGAAGTCCTGTCGACGGCCTCGCACAACCTGCTGATGATGGCGGACCTGGCCGGCGGCGACTGGCGCGGCGTGGTGGGCGACGTGCGGCGAGTGGCAGCCAACCCGCTGGAGGCAGCGGCCGAGACCGGCATGCGGCTGTACGGCGGGGCGGAGATGGCGACGCTCAAGCCGGCGCTGTCGCGTGCGGTCCCGCTGCTGGATGAGATCGCCCGCCAGTTCGACGAGAGCGCCGACCTGCGCGCCGGCTTGCAGCAGGTGAGCCGGGCATTGGGGCAGGCCCCGGAAGCGGTGCTCAAGCGGCTGACGGATGCGACCAAGGGAGACCACAACGCACGGGTGCTCCTGGCGCAGATCCGGGAAGCGGCGGAGGCCGTGCCTGAACTCGTGCGGCGCATCGACGCCGGCGACCTGACGCCTGAGACCCTGCGCCAGATGGCGGAGACGTTCGTCGAGAACAAGATCCCGGTGGACGACGCCGCCATGCTCAAGCGGGTGTATGCCACGGTGCTGGACACGACCGCCAATTGGGGCGTGGAGTATTACGGCGTGCGCCCGGAGCACTGGGTGTTCCGCCTGGGCAACACGATCAAGAGCCTGCAGGGGCACGTGCTCCTGAACTCGCCCGGCTACCTGTTCGGAAACTCGGTCGACAACTACGCCAAGTTCTTGAGAGACGGCCTGGTGCTGACGCCGGAAGCCAGCCTGCTCCTGCCGCGCAACGCCCGCCGCTACATCGAGGACTATTACCACTCGCTCAGCCCGACCCGGCTGGAAGAAAGCCTGATCGCTGACCTGGAGCTGGGCGCGGGCCGCAAGGGTGCGGATGCGATTGTCAGCGAAGCCACCCGGCCCGCGACGCCGAACATCGCCGACAAGATCGGCAACCTGTCGGCGGCAGCGGGAAGCAAGCTGCCACTGACCCCGGCCAAGCTGTCGGGCAAGGCGGAGGGCAGCGCCCGGCTGGGCGGCACGGCAGTGGCCACCAAGAAATTCCACGACAACAACTGGCGGCGCGGCGTGGGCTACCGGGGCATGGACGGCGCGCTGGAGAGCAGCCTGCCGCCGGGTGTGGCGCAGTGGGTGTACGGGCGCATCGACGCCGGGCACGACTTCGCCCGCATCCGCGAGAGCATCCTGACACCGGGCCGGCGCAGCGTGGACGACGCCCTGGCGCAGATTGCGACCGCCCGCGGCACGACCCTGGGCGAAGTGCGCAGCATGTTCGAGGGCCTGGGTCTGGGCGAAGACCTGAACCGGCTGAACGGATTGGAGCCGGCCCGCATCCCCGAGGCGGTGAGCGAGATCCGGCGCAAGGCAGAGACGGAGCTGTCGAAGATCCACCGGGAGCAGCTGAAGGCGCGGGTGCAGGAAGCCGCCGGCGTGCAGGGACTGGAAGGGTCGATCGGCGCGCAGTCCATCTTCGACGACATCAGCCTGACGCGGCTGGAACAGCGGTACAAGGACTTCGAAGGCTGGGCGCGGGTGTACGAGCTGGAAGACTTCCTGCCGGCGTCCGAGTTCGGCAAGCTGGTGGGCGAGCAGTTCAGGATTGACGACGCTGCCTACAAGCGGCTGAACGCTGACGAGAAGGCCAAGTACCTGGGTGTGGTCGAGCAGATGGGCTACACCTCGCGGTATGGCAAAGACATGGCCCTGGCGCTGGACGAGAGCGCACAGGCGTGGGCCGACTTCTACGCATTCCGCAAGCAGGAATTGAACGACTACTTCCGGCCCAAGGGCAAGGCTCGCCCGGAGTGGAAGGACGTACAGGCGCGCATCGACGCCCGCTATGCCGAGGTAGATACGGCGCTCCAGGGCATCAACGCCCGCATGGATGGGATGCTGGCTGACCTGCTGGCCCGACACTACGGCGATGGCGTGCGGCCCGTGGCCGAGGCCTGGCGGTCGGGTGTGCGCACGATTGAGACCGACCTGCGCCAGATGGTGCGCGACTTCCGCAGCAGCCTGAACGACATGACCCCGGAGCAGAGGCGGGCAGCCTGGCCCAAGTTCCTGGACGAGCAGTATAAGCCGAAGATGAGCGAGTGGCTGGCGGCCAACCTGGAAGGCAGCCGGCAGGTGTACGTCGAGGCGCACAAGGCGGACGTAAGCGGCGCGGTGCGACCGCGCAGCGTTTCTGCAGAAACGACGCCGGCGCAGCGGTGGGTGGAGCAGGCGCGGCAGATACTGATCGAGCGAGCAACAGGCTTGAACGCAGAGCAGCGGGCCGTCTATGCCCGCAACCTGGAGCTGTACCAGCGGGCTGGCGTCTCGGTCCTCAAGAACGGCAAGCTCGACAATTATCACCTGATGGGCATCGTCAACAGCCCGAAGTATGGCGGAACAAAGGGCGAGTATGCACGCGTCTGGGATGTGCCGGAGGACGTGCTGCGCAGCCGGCTGGAGAAATGGGCGGAAACACATTCGCCCGAGATCGTTGCGCCAGAATCGCTGCCGGCTGACCTGATCGCCCCCGAGCCGAACGATGTTGATGCGATCGCTCTGGCAAGAGAGCTTGAGCAGCAGCGGCTGGAGCAGGCGCTCAACGGCTGGAGCAGTGACGTACCGGGCCACACACATCGAGCAGGCGAGGCTACCCCCGACCCCGACCCGGTGGGTATTGCACCGCCGGGAACGCTGGACAGCTTGCAAGCAGCGCCGAACCGCTACGACATGATGAGCGCTGGGCTGGATGAGACGCTGCCAATCTTGCACGACAT
>CAZGYW010000240.1:0-5034 GCA_964530495.1 uncultured Anaerolineae bacterium | reverse complement strand
GCACCAGAGGAACAGGAAATCGCTGATTTGAAGGCACAGGCTGATCAGTTGAAGATGCAACTTGATGCCATCCAGAAGCGCATTCAGGAACTCACCCCGCCCTCTTCTGAATCGTAAGGCGCTGTGTCCTGGCCCGGGCCGCCTCGTACGGCCCGGACAACAACTGGCAGAAGGAGGAAATGCAAACATGATCAGCCGAGTCTTTCGTGGCAGAGGCGGCCAGGGTGGTCGCGGACAGGGAGGAGGCAGGCAGGACAGTGGCAACAAACCCGGCTCCGGGCCTGGCGGCAATTGCGTCTGCCCGAAGTGTGGGCATAAGGAACCGCATGTGGTTGGGCAACGCTGCATGGATCACGTTTGCCCTGAATGTGGAACGAGGATGATTAAAGAGTAAACTCACCCTTGCAACCACCGTTTCGCTTTTCGATTATGGTCACTATACCGAGAGGAACTCCTGAACATGAAGATCGCAGTCATCACCGATAACGGCCAGACTATCAGCCAGCACTTTGGGCGCGCCGCCTACTATCTTGTTTTCACGGTTGAAGACGGTGCAATCGTGGGCAAGGAACTGCGCAACAAGATCGGTCACCAGCAGTTCGCGCAGGAAGAGCACAGCCACGATTCCGAACATGATCCGCGTGGGCATGGGTTCGGCGCAAGCTCCGATAAAAAACACGCGAGCATGATTGAGGCGCTTCACGACTGCGAAGTCCTGATCGTGCGTGGCATGGGGCGTGGCGCTTACATTGCGATGGAACAGGCGAACATTCGCCCTGTCGTCACTGAATTGGCTGATCCTGAACAGGCTGTGCAAGCGTACCTCAGCGGCACGCTCGAAAATCGCACCGACAAACTGCACTAACGGGAGACTCCTCCATGAAGATCGCTATCAGCGTATCGGCGCCGGAAGATGGTGCCAGCTTCAATATGCATTTTGGCCGCGCTCCTGCTTTTGCCATTGTCGATACGGACACCGGAGAACGGCAGGTAATCCCTAACCCCGCTGCGCAACTGAGTGGCGGGGCAGGTATCCGGGCCGCTGAGCTGCTGGCGCGGCAGGGTGTCCAAACCGTGATCAGCGGTTCCTTTGGCCCCAAGGCGTACGATGTACTGCACGACTCAGATATGCAGCTCTACCAGGCGAAATCGGGCACGGTGGAGGAACTCGTCACCAGGTTGCTGCAGGGCGACCTGGAAGCCGTGAAGGCAGCCCAATGATCATCGCGGTAGCCAGCGGCAAAGGCGGTACCGGAAAAACGACGGTGGCCACAAGCCTGGCGCTGGCGTTGGCCCCGGACCGCCCGACGCTCGTGCTGGATTGCGATGTGGAAGGGCCGAATGCGCATCTGCTGCTGAAACCGGCCCTGGACCAGCGCACAGCGGCGACGTTACCCTATCCTGTGGTTGACGCCACCCGCTGTGCGCTGTGCGGGATGTGCGCTGAAGTCTGCCAGTATCAGGCCATCGCCGTAACCCCACAGCGGGTGCTCGTCTTCCCGGAGATGTGTCATGGCTGCGGCAGCTGCGCCATCAATTGCGCATTCGGCGCCATTCGTGAAGTGCCGCGCGAATTGGGGGTGCTCGAAAGCGGGGCTACGCCGGAGGGCGTACGGTTTGCGCGTGGCGTGCTGAACGTTGGCGAAGCCCTGGCCGTGCCGGTGATCCGCCAGCTTAAGGCCGCGTACCCGGCTCGACCGGAAGAAACAACCATCATTGACGCCCCGCCTGGCACGTCCTGCCCGGTGGTGGAGGCGGTTCGCGACGCTGACTACGTGATCCTGGTCACTGAGCCAACTCCTTTTGGGCTGCATGACCTTGTGCTGGCCTACGAGCTAACCCTGGAATTGGGCATGCCGGCCGGGGTGATCATCAACCGGGATGGAATCGGTGACCAGCGCGTGGCCGACTTCTGCGCGCGGGCAGGCCTTCCGATCCTGTTACGCATCCCGATAGATCGTGAGATTGCGGCCGGCATCGCCATGGGGATACCACTGGTGACGCTCAAGCCGGAGTACCGCGCGCGCTTCCAGCAGGTACTGCAGACAGTGGCCGGAGTATGCCCATGAAACAGATCGTGGTGTTGAGCGGCAAGGGCGGAACAGGCAAAACCACCGTCACTGCGGCGCTGGCGCAGCTTGCCAGCCAATCCCCGGATACCCGGGCGATCCTGGTCGATGCGGATGTTGATGCGGCCAATCTGGAGCTATTGCTGGAGCCGCACAACGTCGAGTCCCATGACTTCATTGGCGGGCAAATCGCACTCATCAATGCTGACCTGTGCACAGGCTGCGGCCGCTGTGCGGAGGTCTGCCGCTTTGATGCGATCCTGGCGAATGATGGCCTGTATGCAGTTGATCAGACTGCCTGCGAAGGGTGCGCTGCCTGCCAGACGCAGTGCCCGGGCCACGCGATTGCCCTGGTGCCGCGTCTCTCGGGGCGCTGGTTCTACTCGAGCAGCCGCTACGGACCATTGTTTCATGCCCGCTTAGCCCCTGCTCAGGAGAGTTCCGGCAAGCTGGTTACCCTGCTAAAACAGCGCGCAGGCGCGCAAGCGACGGCCGAACACTATCCGCTGATCATCGTGGATGGGCCGCCGGGGATTGGATGCCCTGCGATTGCTGCCGTCTCCGGTGCAGATGTGGTGATTGTGGTCACGGAGCCAACGGCGGCGGGCATCCACGATCTGCAGCGGGTGCTGGGCCTGGCCGCTCACTTTGGCATCCCGGCGCTGGTGTGCGTTAACAAAGCCGATCTCTATCCGGCGGGAACCGCGACCATCATCAGCTTCTGCGAGAAGACGGGCGTGCCGATGATCGGGCAGCTTCCTTTTGATCTGAGCGTGACTGAGGCCATGGTCCAGGGGTACACCATAACAGCTTACCTGCCGGACAGCCCTGCCAGCCTGGCGCTGCGCGAGATGTGGCAGACTGTTGTGGCGTATGTGGGTTCCCTTGCGATAGCATAGAGACTCGTCCTGGCCTCCGCCCGGGTTGTACCAGGACTCAGTGTCATCAGGCTGTGGACACAGGGAGGCCGCTCAATAGGGGTACGGAAGGAGAGCCAATGCTTGACCTGATCAGACTTCAGACTTTCCTTCACGTCGCGCAGTGCATGAGTTTCTCCGAGGCCGCGGAACAACTCCACCTTTCTCAGCCCACCATCAGCCACCACATCAAGATGCTTGAGCAGGAACTCGGCGTTGAGTTGTTCAACCGGTCGGGCAACGGCCTGCGGCTCACCGAAGCGGGCGCACTGTTGCTGCCAAGAGCACGCCGGCTCGTACGTGAGGCAATCGAAGTCAAGCAGGTAATGGCATCGCTCGAAGAGCGGATCGAAGGCCAACTCAGGATCGCCTGCAGCACCACGACCGGAAAGTACATCCTGCCCCAGTTTGCCGCACGCTTTCACGAGCGACACCCGGGCGTCAGCGTGTCAGTGCTGCGCTGCACTTCCTCCCAGGTGGTGCCACGCCTGCTCAAGACCGAAGCGGATCTCGGGGTCGTGAGCTTCGACGCCTGTGGTGACGGGATGGAATGCCAGGAGTTCTTCAACGATCACATTGTGCTGATTGTGCCAGCCCAACATCCCTGGGCCGTGCGCGACTATGTTGACCCGTCCGAACTGCTGGATACACCGGTGATTGTCCGCGAGGCAACATCTGGCACGCACCGCACCATCCTGGCTGAACTGGGTAAGCATGGAATCATGCTTGATGACCTGGATGTTTTTCTTGAGATGGGCAATGCGGAAGCCATCGTCAAGACGGTTGAAGCGGGGTTTGGCGTAACATTCGTCTCACGGCTGGCCGCCGCCTGGGCCCTGGACAACGGAACGGTTGTTGAAGTGCCAGTAGCAGGCTGCGAGCTCCACCGTAAGGTCTACCTGGTGAAACCGGAAATCCGCGAGACCAGCCGTGCGGTGGAGGCGTTCTGGGGATTTGTGCATGATCCCGCCAACGCCGACCTGCTGTACCTGGCCGAACGGTAGGGTGAAACCACAGCAGGCAGTGTCTGACCGATTCTGGCGAGACACTGCCTGCAGAAATGCTGATAT
Organism: uncultured Anaerolineae bacterium; assembly: GCA_964530495.1. Taxonomy (GTDB): domain Bacteria; phylum Chloroflexota; class Anaerolineae; order Aggregatilineales; family Ch27; genus CAZGYW01. Next base: position 978 of record CAZGYW010000240.1, on the reverse strand, counting down.
TCCCCGTTTGCTGCTCAGAAGGTAAAGGTAATACCCGCCCCCTGTGCGGCCAGCAGGAACGATGGGGCGTTCAGAATCTCGATCCGCGCGTCCCGCAGGTCTTCGCGCTTGATGCCCTTGGCTTCGAGCGCCAGCTCGCACAGGATGATCCGGCCGCCTTCATCCAGGATGGTATTGAACAGCTCGACCGGATCGGGCAGCCCTCGCTTGCCCTGGAACTTCTCCAGCTCGCCCTTCAGCAGCACATTGGCGCCGTTAGGGCAGAAGAAGATCAGCACGTTTTCGCCAATGCCAACGCCTGACGCCCCCATGATCATGGTGGGCATCACGCCTGTGCTGTCGCTGTTGCAGACAATGACCATCGGGGCTTGTTCGTTTTCGCTCATGTTCTTTCTCCTTTGTCAGAATTTACCCGGCAGAGACAGGTTTCTAATCATCGCCCGCAGGAACCGGGTCAGGTGACGCTGTGCTCGATTTCGCGGGCACTTCTGCCTTCATGGCCTCCAGGCACAGGGCCAGCGGGCGGTAAACAAGGTGTGTCCATTTGCCAATTCCGACTTCGGTATCCAGCATCGCCACCATTGCCATGGTGTGCACCGTGTACACAATGTAGGTCGGCCACGCCAGCTGGGCATAACGAAAGATGTGGACGAGTATCCCGGTCACCGCGCCAACCAGCAGAAAAGTCGGGAACATCCAGTCGCTGTGATGTGAGAAGTGGTGCATTTCTTCCTGCTTCTTCCGGCGGCTCAGGATGATCTCGACTGAGGTGAAGATCAGGATGACGGTGGCGTAGTAGCCAAGCCAGCGCTGGGGGTGGTAGATGGGATAGATGTTGTCCGTCTGGAACCACAGCAGCAGCGGAACGATCAGGATCAGCATGAGGCCGTAGCCAGTCATCAGCAGCAGGTGTTTGAGCCAGCGAGTCAACTCAACCCTGCGTGTCGGCTCACATTTCGACCACCATTCACGCTGAGT
>CAZGYW010000239.1:0-5043 GCA_964530495.1 uncultured Anaerolineae bacterium | reverse complement strand
GCCGAACCAGATCCATTGCCTTTGCTGAAGAAGGCTTTTGAGATCAGTGTTCAGGAAAACAGCTGGGCACCGCTGACAGCGCTCGGTCAGGCACTAAAAAAGCTCGATCCGAGCTTCGATTCGCGCACGTATGGCCATAGCCAGCTTACAAAGCTGCTGCGGGCATACCCGCGCCTGTTTGAGATCGATGATACGGTTGCCAACGTCCGCATGAAGAAATCGGCTTCAAAGTAGGATACGCAGCTTTTAGCCGACCGCACACAACACACTACTCGCGCACGAACCATCACCCCCGGGGGCGGGCCAGACAGGTCCGCCCCTGTTTATTCAGCCCTCCCCATCCAGCCGCCCGCGTGCCAATCCACCCCGGCGCAATTCGATCCTTCGCACAAAAAACGGGAGTGTAATGAGTCACGATACAGCCTGACGGTATTGTGTTTCCCTTGATCCAGGAAAGGAGATAAGCCGCTCACCTTTCATCGTCGGGTGAATGGGTAGCCAGATACTCTCCTTCACATCTCCCCTTGCCAGAGGGCGCTCCAGCCTTCGGCAACCTCCACGCCACCACCGAAGACCGCTGCCCGCTGCCACTCACCCCTGTGATCGGATTCGAATGGAGCTTCTGCAGTGACCCAAGACCCCAACAACCTCTACGCCCTGCGCATGATCGGCATCGAGAAGTACTTTGGCCTGGTCTGCGCGCTGAAGAACATCAACCTCGACGTCGGCCGCAACGAGATTGTCGGCCTGATCGGAGACAACGGCGCCGGCAAATCCACCATGGTCAAAATCCTCACCGGCGTGCACCGTCCCACCCGGGGCGAGTTGCACATCGGTGGCCGCAAGGTTGACCTCTCGACCTACAGCGTGAGCCAGGCCCACAAATACGGCATTGAGACCGTCTACCAGGACAAATCCCTGGGCGAAAAACAGGTGCTGTGGCGCAACTTCTTCATCGGCCGCCAGGTCACCCTGCCGTTTGGTTTCATCAACGTCAAAGAGGAAAAACGCATCGCCCACGAAATCATGGTCAACACCATCGGTTTCCGCGGCCGGGGCATCACCGTCGACTCGAAGGTCAGCAAGCTCTCCGGCGGGGAGCGCCAGGGCGTGGCAATTGGCCGCGCCATGCACTTTGAGGCGGAGCTGATCCTGCTGGACGAGCCAACCGTTGCCCTCTCCCTGAAGGAAGTCCAGAAGGTCATCAACTTCGTGCACAAGATCAAGGAAGGCGGCAAGGCGTGCGTGTACATTTCGCATGCCATCCACGACGTGTACGAGGTTGCCGATCGCTTCGTCGTGCTGGATCGCGGCGAGATTGTGGCGAGCATCGGCAGGGAGCGCACCACGCTCAAAGAGCTGGATGAATTCTTGCTTGAATACGCCTACGGTCGCAGAGACAAAAAAGACTCATGAACCGACTACGCGCACTATTCCAGGTTTTCAGGAAAATCGAGGGCCTGCCGATTCTGGCGGTCCTGATCATCCTGTATATCGTCTTCATCATCACCGCCCCGGATGTATTCACCAAGCCCCGCATCTACATGTCCTTCCTGCAAACGGTCGCCCCGCCGCTGATCCTCGGCCTGGGGCTAACGTTTGTGATCACCGCCGGAGAGATGGACCTGAGCTTCCCCGCGGTGCTGGCCTTCACCGGGTACGTGTTCACCTGGGGCTACCAGCAGCTCGGCAATTTCACCGACCCCTCCACGGCGGCCTGGGGCGGCATGGCCCTGGCGCTGCTGGCGGGCGCGCTGGTCGGTTACGTCAACGGGCTGCTCGTCGCCCGGATCGGCGTCCCCTCCATCATGGCCACGCTGGCCACCCAGTTCTTCTGGTATGGTGTGACTGTCCTGCTGGCCGGCGGGCTGCAGGCCACGCTCATGGGCATCGAGGAATCGTATGTCCACGGCATCTTCGTGGGTCGCATCTACGGGGTCATCCCCTCGGAGGGTCGCGGCGAGATCGGAATCCCGCAGCAGTCGCTGTGGGCCCTGGCCCTGGCCGTATTCCTGTGGTTCATCCTGAACCGGCACAAGTTCGGTGAAGCCGTGATGTTCCTGGGCGATAACGAGAACGTTGCGCGGGTAATGGGCATCGACGTGGAAGCAACCCGCATCAAGCTGTTCACCTTGATGGGCGTAATCGGGGCCTTCGCCGGGGTGATCCTCACCCTGCAGGTGCGCGTCTTCTACCCCACGCAGGGCCAGGGCATGCTGCTGCCGGTCATGGCCGCCGTGTTCATCGGCGGCACGTCCATCGCCGGCGGTCTGGGATCCGTGGTCGGCACGCTGTGGGGCTCGTACATCATCGGCTCGCTGGAAGCCGGGGTGGTCGCCACAGGGATCAGTGGCTTCTGGGTCCAACTGGTCGAAGGCGTGGTCATGGGCGCCTCGGTTGTGCTCAATATTGTTATTGGTGAAGGGCGTCTTGTTACCCTCTCCAAGCGCGTCCAGCACTGGGTACGCCCGGCCCACGCTAATGCAGCGGGCGAGGCGTTGCCCTATGAGGGTACAGATTAGCGCCGTTCGGTACCGCGTTACGTGGAGCAGCTACAGGGAAAGGAGGCAGGCCATCCAGGAATGATCTCAGTCGTTCGTGCCGACAGGAGCCTCAGCCTCTGCCGGAATAGTGATTAGTCTCGCAACAAAGGAGGAGTAAAGATGCATCGCTTCAGTAGAGTGATCGTTGTATTCACAGTCCTTACGCTGGCGCTGAGCCTGGCTGCCATGCCTGCGCTCGCTCAGGGCGGCGAACCGTTGGTCGTTTATATGCAGATGGGCGGCACGCAGGGTGACGGCACCACGCTGGCCCGCACCACCGGTGCGCGCGCCGCAGCGGAAGCCCTGGGCATCGAGCTGCATGAGCAGTACTCAAGCTGGGACCAGCAGACGATGATCAACCAGTTCAACGAGGCCCTGGCCGCCGACCCGGATGGCATCGTGATCATGGGCCATCCCGGTGAAGACGCCTTCGCCCCGCTGGTGGAAGAAGCCATCAACCGCGGCATCATCGTCACCAGCGGCAACAACCCGCTGCCCAACCTGGAAGCCAAGTATCAGACCCTGGGCTTTGGCTACGCCGGTGCTGACCTGTACCAGGGCGGTTACCTGACCGGCACGCAAATGGTCGCCGCCGGCCTGCAGCCGGGTGACGAGGCGCTGGTCTATGACATCTGGCACCAGGAAGGCCGCAGCGAAAGCTCGCGTGGCGTGTATGAGGCGCTGGTTGACGCCGGCCTGACGGTGGAGAAGCTGGACGTTTCGCAGGAAGTGGACTCGGACGTCTCGCTGGCCTACCCGATCCTGACGGCCTACCTGGAAGCGCACCCGAACCTCAAGGCTATCGGCACGCAGCACGGCAACATCACCGCCAACATGGTGAACGTGCTCAAGGACGCGGGGCTGGAGCCGGGTGACATCATCGTCGGCGGCATCGACCTCTCGCCCGCCACAATCGAGGGCATCCAGACCGGCTACATCAGCGTCAGCTTCGACCAGGTGCTGTACCTGCAGGGCTACTTCCCGATCATGCAGATCTGGCTGACCGCCAACTACAAGATCCCGGGCCTGCACATCAACACCGGCGTCGGGACGGTCACCCCGGAGAACATCGGCGAGCTGATCCCGCTGATCGAGCAGGGCATCCGTTAGGCCTTCGCCCGAACCCGCTAGACTCAACGCCCCTGCCAGCCCGGCGGGGGCGTTTCTGATCATGCAGCGTCAATCGTCACAGACAGCACAGCGACCTTCCCCGGCTGCGGAGAAGGTCGCTTTTTTGACTGTCGATTGGCGCTCCGGGCAGGCCTTAGCCCTGACCAAGCACCCGGTAGGCGAAGCGCAGCATCCGCTCGTGATGATCGATGCCCAGCGCGACGTTGGCGAACGATCCCTGGTGCCCGCTGTCGAACCAGTGAACCTCAACCGGTTTGCCCAGCGCCTTCATGCGCTCCTCGTAAATCCGCACCGGGCGGGCCGGGGTGCGGGTATCGTTGGCTCCCTGGATGATCAGCACCGGCGCGGAGACCTGCGCCGCGTACGTGATCGGGGAACTGGCCGCGTAGACGTCCGGCTTCTCCTGCGGCGTGCCACCGAACAGCGACTGCTGGTAGCCGCGCAGCGTCGGCGCCGAGTCCTCGTAGGAGAGCGACCAGTCAGCGATGGCGATTCCGGCCATGCCGCCCGCCCACAGCTCCGGCTTGCGGCCGAGCGCCAGCAGAGTCAGGTAGCCGCCATACGACCAGCCCGTCAGCAGGATTGCGTCCGGGTCGGAGATGCCGTTGTCCACCAGGTAGTCCCGCGCGGCGACCATATCTTCCACTTCCCAGTGGCCCAGGTTGCCGACGATCTGTTCCTGGAAGTCCCGGCCAAACGTCGTCGAGCCGCGGTAGTTGATCGACAGGAAGGCGAAGCCGTGATCCAGCCAGACCTGGCTCTCCGGGGAGAAGCTCTCGGTTGTGGCAGCGGTCGGGCCGCCGTGGGTCTCCAGGATGGTCGGGAACGGTCCCTCGCCTTCCGGCACCGCCAGCCAGCCCTGAATCTCCTGCCCATCCGACGCGGTGAAGGTCACTGAGCGCCACGGACGGGCGGCGGGCACCTCCGCCGGGGGCAGGATGGTGCGGGTCAGCGCCCCGGTCTGCGCGTCGAGCGCGACCAGGCGCGTGGGGTGCGCCGAATCCTCCCACTGGGCGAAGACCTCGCCCTCCGGCCCGAAGTACGTCCCCGCGCCGTCGAACAGGAAGAACGTGCCGCCCGGATGGTTCAGGCGGGTCAGGGTGTGGGTGGCGAGATCGTAGAAGTAAAGCTGCTGGACCGCCCGGCTGTAATGGACGAGTAGCAGGCGCGCGCCATCCGGCGACCAGTCCACCGGCTCGACCTCGCCTTCCAGCCCATCCAGGGCCAGCGCGGTGCGCTCCCCGGTGCGGGGATCCCACAGGAACGGGCGGTTGACCCCGCTGGCGTTGGTGGTCGCCAGCAGGCGCTCATCGCCGGCCACCGGCGCGAACATTGCCGGCTGCACGCTGTACTCCGGCCCGTCCGCAAG
>CAZGYW010000238.1:0-5043 GCA_964530495.1 uncultured Anaerolineae bacterium | reverse complement strand
ACCTGCTCACCTGCCTCGCGCGAACAATCCGCGCAGTAGAAATCGGGGGAACCCGGCTGTGTGTGAGTCATCGTTGCGCCTCCCGTTCGAGAGTCGGTCAGTGGTTGCCCTGCGTTTGCCGCCCGGGCACAATCACCCGAGCGGCGATTCCGGCACAAACCAAAACGAGGTCCTCAGGGGAACCTCGTCTTGTGTGCTGTAGAATGGGCTGCCCCCGCTGGCGGCCGCAACCCGATCCTAGTGGCTGGTCGCGCCCACGATCGCCGTGAACGTCTGCGGATCGCGCACCGCGATATCGGCCAGGACCTTGCGGTCCAGCTCGATCTCGGCCTGGCGCAGACCGTAAACCAGGCGGCTGTAGGTGGTGCCGTTCTGGCGGGCCGCTGCATTGATGCGGGCGATCCACAGCCGGCGCAGGTCACGCCGACGCTGGCGACGGTCCCGGTAGGCATACCACAGGCTCTTCATCATCGCTTCATTCGCCCGGCGGAACAGGCGATGCTTGGTCCCCCACTGCCCCTTGGTCAGCTTGAGCACCTTCTTGTGGTGGCGGCGGGAGACGTATCCTCTCTTAACGCGCACGGTAATTACTCCTGCAAAGCTCGGCCCGGCACAGAGCGCGGGCCAGAATTCGACACTGGTTGACGAATGACTGCTGGTCCGTTCCAGCCGGCACTAGGCCGGCGGATTGGCGCGGAAGCGCTTGAGGTACGGAGCAAGGCGCATAATCCGGATTTTGTCGCCGCGCGTCGTGACTTCAAGCATCTCGCTCAGCTGGGCCTTGGTCCGCTTGGAACGATTGCGGCGCAGGTGACTCTTGCCACCCTTGGTGCGCATGATCTTGCCCGTGCCAGTAACACGGAACCGCTTGGAGGCGGCTTTGTACGTCTTGAGCTTGTATTTCTTCGTTTTCTTGGCCACGACGTGCTCCCTGAGTTGTGCTTGGCTACTTCTTCTTGTCGGTCGAAGGCGCGAGCACCATCAACATGGTCGAGCCTTCCATATTGGGCCGCTGCTCGACAACCCCGATGTCAACGGTCGCCGCCGCGATCTGGTCCAGCATTTCAAGCCCGATCTCCGGGTAGGTGATCTCGCGGGCACGAAACTGCACACGAACCTTGACCTTTATCCCGGATTCCAGCCAGCGGCGCGCGTTGCGGATTTTGATCTCCATGTGGTGATCGGAGGTCTTCGGCCGCAACCGAATTTCCTTCACTTCAATGACCTTCTGCTGCTTACGGGCTTCGCGTTCCTTCTTGGCTTTGGCATACAGGAACTTACCGAAGTCCATAATGCGGCAGACTGGAGGGTCTGAATTTGGCGCAACCTCAACAAGATCCAGGCCGGCCTGCTGCGCCCGCTCAAGTGCGTCACGGGTCGGCACAACGCCGATATTCTCGTTCGTCTCCGTGATTAAGCGAACCTCACGGACACGGATTTCCTGATTGGTGCGATAATCTGTAGCGCCTATTGGTTTATTCCCTCGCTAACTAATAAGGGGCCGTGCGAACGGCGCCTCGGGGCAAAAGTTTATCATACCGGGGGAAGGCAGTCAATCCGGAATTCCCGAGCCAACCCAGATGTATTCTCCCTATTCTACGCGAAAAGCACGATTTTCCCAAATGTTTCCGGGCGGCGCACACGCACCGCCCACTACGTTCCCCCCATTCCCGGCAGCGAATCCATTCTTGACAACCCCCGGCCCGCTTGGTATCATGCTGCCATCCATTCCACAGTAGCTCAATCGGCAGAGCAATCGGCTGTTAACCGATCGGTTGTAGGTTCGAGTCCTACCTGTGGAGCCTCCTGACACCCGGCCAACGCCGGGTGTTTTTGGTTGCCGTAGCCGCCACCTCACCCGCGCCGCCAGCGTCGCCAGCGCAGGTAGAGCCACCCCACCAACCCCGCTTCCAGCAGCAGCCCTCCCGCCAGCAGCGCCAGCAGCGATCCCGGCTCAACCCCGCCGCCGCGTTCGATTGCCGCCGGGGAGGCTGCCGGAGTTGCCGCCGGAGTCGGCGTCACCTGGGCCAGCCGCGCCGCCAGCCGTACGGCATCAGCGCCCACCACGCCAGTGTTGAAATGCCACAGCGGCCCGGCACGCGCATCCCCCTGGCGGTCGATGGCCCGCACCTGCCACACAATCGGCGTGTCCGCCAGCAGTCCGGTTACCTCCAAACGCGGCGTGTGTGCCTCCCCGGCCAGCGCCAGCACCCCACCCTCCGCGCCCATCCAGATTTCGTAGTGCAACGGGTCACAGGGATCTTCAGGGGCGCGCCAGCCCAGCGTCAGTGCGGTGCCAGCCCGGTCGGCGTGGTCGGCGGGCTGCGGATCACCCGGCTCGGCGGGCAGCGCCGCCGCGCCGCCAGACTCCGGCCGCAATAGCGTCAGACGACCGTCACCCACCACAGCCACACCCTCAGCAATTGGCGCCACATCCAGCGCGGTTCCAGCGCGCCAGTAGCCGGATTCCCACAGGCTGGCGGCATCCAGCACGCGGACGCCGCACGGCCCGGCGCTGACCGCCAGCCGTCCATCTGGCAGCCAGGCCAGGCCACCCACTTCCCCGGGAACCGGGGCGCTGGTCACCACCAGCGGACGGGCCGGATCGCGCGCGTCCACGCGCCACACCTGGCCAGCGCCCGCCAGCCACAGCGTCCCATCCGCCCCCGGCAGGATGGCCTCCGGCACGCCTTCCAGCCCGCTGAGGCGGCCGATGATGGCCGGTGGTACGCCGCCCGACCGATAGTTGAGCGCCACAATGTCGCCGGCGGTGGCAACCAGGGCGCGATCCTCCCACGCCGCCGCGGCGTTGACCCGCCCGCCGGGCAGCGGTAGCGCGACCGTCCAGGCCAGCGCCCCGGGCCCGTCCAGCGCCGCCAGGCGCAGCCCGCCATCCCGCCCGGTGAACAGCAGCCCGGCCTCGTCGACGCTCAACAGGCGCGCCGCGTCCTCCGCCAGCCGAACGGGTGCGTCCAGCCCGCCGCCCGGCCGATCCGCCACCGCCCACAACGCGCCATCCTGGGCGAAATACAGCCAGCGCTCGCCGCGGCGGGTCTCCAGCCCGGCCAGCCCGCTGACCTGGCCCGCACCCAGGGCAGCCACGCCGGTCGGCAATGGCGCGCCCCCGGCACTCACTTCATAGCTGTACAGCCCGCCCGGCCCGGCCGCGTAAAGCCGCCCGTCCGCCAGCCACAGCGCGCTGACCGGCCGGTCGTCCACCCGCTGCACTGCGCCGCCCCAGTCACCGCCGAGCGCCACCGCTTCCAGCCCGCGGGCCGGCGATCCCAGGTAGAGGGTCGTGTCATCGCCGGCGGCGGCCTGCGCCGCCAGCGGGTACGCGGCCACCACCTGCGGCAGCGCCCCGGCCGCCGCATCCAGCACCAGCACCGCGGCCTGTGGCGCCAGCCCTGCCAGGTAGCGCCCCCCGAGCGGGATGAGATCCGTCACCGCCAGGGGCAGCGTGATCGTCCCCTGTGGCACCAACTGCGGCCAGGCGCCGAGATCGAGCGCGGTGAGCGCATCCCCCTGCACAGCGAAGCCCCGCGCCTGGCCAGGCATGACTGCCAGTCCTGCGACCGGGATGTCCAGCCTGCCACTGCGCGTCCAGCCCGCCGTGGGCGTACGGACGTCGATCACGCTCAGCGCGCCGGAATCGCCATCGGCGTGCGTCACGCACGCCAGCCCGTCCGCAGCGGCCACCGTCCGCGCCGGGCCGGGGAGCGCCACACGCACGATCGGAGCCAGTGGATCGGAGGCCAGCACCTGCAGGGCGCCCTGCGCGCCTAGCCCCGCTTCCGCCACCAGCACCGCCTCCGCCTGAATCGCCAGGCCCTGCGCGCTCCCGCCGCCGGCTTCCGGCAGCCAGCTTCCCAGCAGCGCCCCGTCCGGCCCGATGGCCCGCACACCCTGGTCACCCAGCGCCAGAAAGACGCGATCCAGACCGCGGGCGGCGTCCAGCGCCCGTCCGCCGGAGTCGCCCGCCGCCACGATGCGCGGCCCGGCCGCTTCCAGCGCCACCTCCGCCCAGCCCTGCCCGGCGGCCAGCAGCCGCCCGCCATCTTCGAGGAGCACGTCACCGACCGCCAGACCGCTGCGCAGGAGCGTCCCGTCGCCGCGCAGGATCGCGCCATCCTCGCGGCCGATCAGGAGCGCACCGTCCGCGCCGAGCGCCAGCGCCCGGATCCCATCACCCGCCAGCGCAGCGAACGCCGCTTCCTGTGCCCGGCCATCCCCGTCCAGTGCGAGTGTCAGCAACCGCCCGTCGTCGCCATCCCCGGCCAGCCACACCCGGTCGCCGGCAGCGGCCAGCGCGCGGATGCGCGCCACAGCCCGGTACGCGCCCAGGACGCGCGGCAGGTTACTGGAGGCGGCGTTGACCGTGCTGAATGCCGGGCCACCGGCCGTGTACACGATGAAATTGCGCGCCGCTGCCGCCCGCGCCGGAATCGCCACACTCGCCAGCACTTCGGGCGCGGCCGGGTCGTCAACATCGGCAATCACCAGCGCGCTCCCGGCGCTGAGGTAGGCCCGCTTGCCACCCTCCAGCGCCACACCCAGGAACGCCTGGCCCGGCTGCGGCGCGAGCAGGCCGCGCACCTCCAACTCGGCCGGCCGCCGCGTTTCAAGAATGGCCAGCCCTCCCTCCCCGGCAGCAACATACAGCAGCGTGCCATCCAGGGCGAAGTCAAGGGCCGGGCCGCCCAGCGCCACCGTCGCCACCGGGCGCGGCGCGTCCAGATCGCCCAGGCTGTAGACCGCCACCTCGCCCGATTCCAGCCCGACGAACGCCAGCCGGTCGCGCAGGGCCACGGCCCGCACCGGGGCATCCGTCGCCAGCACCGCTGCCAGGCGCGGCGCATCAATTGCCCGCCAGTCAATTAGCGCGGCGCCGTCCGCTCCCAGCCCGACCAGCGCCAGCCGCCCGCCCTCATCGCCAATGGCGATGGCGGTCGCCTCCCCCGGCAGCGGCAGTTGCCGGTGCAGAAGCGCGCCATCCGGCAGCCCGGCATCGAAGGTGACCACCCCATCCCAGCCCGCGGCCGC
>CAZGYW010000237.1:0-5049 GCA_964530495.1 uncultured Anaerolineae bacterium | reverse complement strand
GGGATTGGCAGGTACGTTCGGGATTTGATTGGCGCACTTGCTCAAATCGATCCGATTTCGGACTACCGGCTGTTTGTGGCTGGCGTCAAGTCACCAGAAGCACCTCAGCAGACCCCGGGCAGTAACTTCACCTGGTGTCCATCGCGTCTCTCAACACGCGACTTCGCCCGCCTGTGGCATCGAGCCCGGATTCCAGTGCCGGTCGAGCACTGGACAGGCGGCATCAGGCTGTTTCATGCCACCGATTTCGTCTTGCCCCCTACCCATCGAACTACCACGACTGTGCTGACTGTTCATGATTTGTCTTTTGTGCACCTTCCGGAAGCAACTCCTGCGCGCCTGAAGCGATATCTGGACGCTGTTGTCCCCCGATCAATTGCCCGCGCCGATCATGTTCTTGCCGACTCTGAGGCAACAAAGGCCGACCTTATCTCCATCTACGGCACCCCAGCAGAGAAGATCACGGTGCTCTGGAGTGGTGTCGATCGGCGCTTTCACCCTGTCATCGATCCGGAGAAACATGCCCGGGTGCGCACCCGCTATGGGTTGAGCACCTGGCCATTCCTGTTGACGGTTGGGACCGTTCAGCCCCGCAAGAATTACGTCCGGCTGTGCGAAGCGCTGGCCCTGCTCGGGCCGAAATACCCTGATCTCCACCTTGTCATCGCCGGTGGTAAGGGCTGGCTTGATGCCCCGATCTACGAGGCTATTGAGCGCCTCCATCTGGGTGACCGCGTCCATCTGATCGGTTTCGTGGCCGATGACGATTTGCCTGCGCTGTACACGATGGCCGAGCTTGTACCGTATGTCTCGCTCTACGAAGGGTTCGGCCTGCCTATTTTGGAGGCGATGGCCTGCGGGATTCCGGTTGTGGCAGCCAATACCTCGTCACTTCCCGAAGTTGCCGGAAATGCCGCCGTTCTTGTTGACCCAACAGATGTCGAGGCCATCGCGTCTGGGATTGCCCTCGTTTTACAATCGCCCGATTACCGGCACCAGATGGTTGAGCAAGGTTCGCGGCAAGTGGCCAGCTTCACCTGGGAGCGTGCAGCACGCCAACTTCACGAACTGTACAAGGACCTTCTAAGCCGCTGATGTGACGACTGTGGGGTATAATCACCAGTATCTGTGGTCTGTGGCATAGGGGTCTCACAAAATGCTATCCGGCAAGAGCATGGCGGAGTCAAGGGTCACCCTGGGACTGATGATGGGGCCGGAACACGCCAACATTCTTGGCAATGTTCACGGTGGCGTGATTATGAAATTCGTGGATGAGGCCGGTGCTTACGCCGCCATGCGGCATGCCCGCAGTCCGGTTGTGACGGTTGCGATCGACTCTCTCACCTTTCTGGAGCCTATCACAGTCGGTTTCATGGTGACATTTGAAGCTGAATTAACGTACGTTGGCCGGACCTCGATGGAGGCGCAGGTCCAGGTCATGGCGGAAAACCCGCTAACCGGCCAGCGAACCAGAACCAATATGGCGTATCTTGTGTACGTGGCTATTGATGATCAGGGAATGCCCAAACCTGTGCCGCCCCTTGTTCCAGCGAATGAAACCGAAAAGCAGATCTTCGAAGCCGCGCGAAAGCGCCAGGAAGCGCGCAAGACGCGGAGAACAAACAATTGATGACGCCCGACTCCGTTTCCGATTCAAGCAACCCAGGCGAAACTTCCGCCCTGCTACGGATCCTGAATCAGTCAGGCGCGCGCAGGGTGTTGGCTGAACCCGCTATTGACAGCGGTCTCGCCGAACACCAGCCCTTTCCGTTTCTCGCCATTGTCAACCAGCTCGAAATGCGCACCGCATTGCTCCTGGCGGTTATCAACCCGGCGATTGGCGGTGTGCTGCTGATTGGCCCGCGCGGTACCGGCAAAACCACCTGTGTGCGCAGCCTGACTGACATTCTGCCAGATGTTCTGGTCAGTCTGTGTGAGCAGGGATGCCTGCCGGGCGATACTGATTCTGCTACCGCATCTGCCGTCTGCCCGGAATGTGCCGCAAAGCTGGCCGCGGGCCAACCTATAGCGCGTTATGAGCCGATCATGCTGGTTGAACTTCCCTTGAACGCCCGTCTCGAAGACGTTGTCGGCGGGATTAACGAACGGATTGCCATCCAGCAGCAGCGTGTCCGCCTGGAACGTGGGATCCTGTCGCGCGCGGATCAGAATCTCCTCTACATTGATGAAGTCAACCTCCTGGATGACGTCATCGTTGATGCCATTCTGGATGCCTCAGCCCAGGGTCACTATACGGTTCGCCGGGGGGCTATGGCGGGTACATATCGCTCACGTTTTGTCCTGATTGGATCAATGAACCCTGAAGAGGGTCGGTTGCGACCTCAGATCATGGATCGGTTTGGACTGCGAGTCACAGTCAGAGGCCTGATGGACGAACAGGATCGCATGACTGTCTATGAACGGGTGCGCAGCTACCGCACGAATCCGGCTCGCTTTATCGCCGAATGGGCAGCCGCGACAGCCGAGATGCGTGAAGAGATTGCGCTTGCGCGTGAGTTGATGGGATCCGTTGTACTCAGCCCGGAAGCCCAGTCCGCTGGCCTTGAGCTGGTTAACCGACTGCAGCTCGATTCACATCGCGCTGAGTATACGATGTTTGAGAGTGCTCGCGCTCACGCAGCGGCAGACGGCCGCACCGTCGCCGATATCCGCGACATACGCGCCACTGCCCCACTCGCGCTTCGTCTACGCCGCAGCCAGTTCATGAGTGACTTTTTTGAGAAACAGGCCGCTGAAGATGAAACCATCAGTCAGCATCTTCAGACGATTGCCGGGACACATTCATGATGCGACAGCGCCGCGACATAGCGTTTCTGGCACTCCTGCTTGCGGTACTGGCTTACTACTTGCCCTGGGTGCACCATCCCGCTGCATCGCTCTCCCCTGGCGCGCGGGACCTCGCAGAGTGGACAACGCTGCTGCCGGCTATGCGCACCGGAGTATTTCCGCTTGCGGCGAGCTTCTTTTTGCGGCTGTCTTTTGGGACACTGGTTGTGCTGGTTGCATGGTTGGCAGCCTGCTATAAATCAGTAATCACTCGTCTTGTCATCATCGGACTGGCGCTCGGCATGGTGCTGACAATGCTACCACCTGTTGACTTCTTCTTAAGTCCCCGGGCTGATCCCAACTACCAGCAGCAGTTCTTTCTCAGCCTCATTACCCTCGCTGCCCTGATTGCTGCACTGGTCACCATTCACGACCCCAGCACCCGGGTGGCAGCACTGGTGCCGGCGATTGCCGCTCTCGTGGCCATAGTATGCGCTTTGTTGGGATTTGTCGTGGGGGCACAACTTTTCCGGGCCGCATCCATTGCGCCCTCAATTGGGCCTGGTGTGGTTCTGTTTGTGATCGCGATGCTGGTGACAGAAATCCAGACGTTGCGCTTCAGCCACGCGGGGAGGCAACAATAAAGACTGAAGCGGGGAACGCCCCGCTTCAGCTGCAAGAGTCTGACATCGCGATGATCTGCGATACTAGTCAATCATACGAGTAGTTACGTACTCAATTGCCTCACCAACGGTTGTGATCTTCTGCGCCTCTTCATCAGAGATCTCGCCGCCGAACTCCTCTTCAAAGCCCATAATCAGCTCAACGAGGTCAAGTGAGTCGGCCTCAAGATCCTCACGAAATCGCGCTTCGGGCACGACCTTATCAGCATCAACACCCAGCAACTCCACGATGATACTCGTGATGCGCTCTTCGACAGAACTAGCCATGAAAATACCTCCCTAGGTCATATGGCGCTGCTTGCGAGTGATTATACTCGCAATATGACGACACTCAAGCCCTTTTCCGTAAGCACTGAGGATCATTTTGACATAGATTACCGGAACGTGTACCATCCTGATTCATATCCATCCCCTGCAGGAACACCCGATCATGAGCGAAGTTACGGGAGCCAACCCCACCAGAAGTCGCAAGGCTGACCACATCCGTATCAATCTCGAGCAAAACGTCCAGTTTCCACACCTGACAACTGGACTTGAGAATTTCTACTTCATGCATCATGCCCTTCCTGAGTTGGACCTGGATTCGGTCAGTACCGAGACCATTTTCCTGGGGAAGCGCCTGAATGCCCCCCTCCTCATCTCATCCATGACCGGCGGGACCGCTGAAGCACAGGACATCAATCGGCGGCTGGCTCTGGCGGCGCAGCAGGCCGGCATTGCCATGGGTGTTGGCTCGCAGCGGGCGGCAATCGAGGACCCATCACTGGCCGCAACATTTCAGGTGCGGGACGTCGCTCCTGATATTCTCCTGTTTGCGAACATAGGAGCAGTTCAGTTGAACTACGGCTATGGCGTTGTACAATGCCAGAAAGCCGTTGACATGATTGCGGCAGATGCGTTGATTCTACATCTCAATGTTCTGCAGGAAGCCGTACAACCGGAGGGCGATGGTAACTTCGCCGGCCTGCTGAAGAAGATCGAAACGGTGTGTAACAGGTTGAGCGTTCCGGTGATTGGCAAGGAGGTTGGCTGGGGATTGTCCGAGCAGGTTGTGCGCCAGCTCGCCAGTGCCGGCGTTGGCGCCCTTGATGTCGCCGGCGCTGGTGGAACGTCCTGGAGTGAAGTGGAATTTCATCGGGCGCCAACGGCATTTCATGCCCAGATCGCCGCGGCATTCGCGGATTGGGGAATCCCTACAGCCCAGAGCCTGGGGTATGCGCGCCGGGCGGCGCCACAGCTCCCCGCAATCGCCAGCGGCGGGATCCGCAATGGCATTGATGTCGCGAAGTGCATCGCCCTCGGGGCGAACCTCGTGGGTATTGCGAACCCATTCCTCAAAGCCGCAGTGCAGTCGGCTGACGCTGTATCGGAAGCCATATTGCTGGTGAAACGGCAACTCGAAATCGCGATGCTATGCACTGGTGCCCCGAATATTGCGGCGCTGCAACAGACTCCTCTATTGTCCAGGTCGCAGCCAACGGAGAATCTATGAGCCCCGCTGAGCACGAAGATCCCCTGCATATCTATCGCAGCGCTCTCAATACAGAAAGTCGGCGCATCGTCGCCGAGAATCTCCAGG
>CAZGYW010000236.1:0-5068 GCA_964530495.1 uncultured Anaerolineae bacterium | reverse complement strand
CAGAATCTGGCGAAAACCAGGAGCGCGGAGCTCGAGAGCGCCGCGGCGAATGCCAGCGTCGCTACCACCCCCATGGGAGAAGCTGAACCCGGCTCGATCCAGGAACAGTGGGAGAACAGCCCGCACTACACCGCCTTTGTCGTCAGTGACGAAGAGAAGAACCGCGAATGCACGCAGTGTCACTCGCCGATCGTCTACGTGCCAACCATGGACGAGATGCCGGCCAGCTGCGCTGTGTGCAAGTTTGAGGTGAAAACGCCGCCGGAATTCGTCTCTGAGGAGGTCTGGCAGCCGATTGACTGCAAGACCTGCCACCGTGTCACCCGGGATGGCGAGGTGCAGCCGGAGATCCAGTGGTTGGAAGCGGCCGCCATTGAGCAGTACCAGGCGGTTAGCACGAGCACTGAGTTGTGCCAGAAGTGCCACAGCGGCACCCGGCATGTCGGGCATGTGGATCTCGCAGTGGGCGGCGCTCATACTGACCAGACCTGCACCGATTGCCACAACGCCCATACGACGGAAAGCTCCTGCCTGGCGGCAGGCTGCCATGATACGCGCGAGGCGACGGACGGCCATGACGAGGCGCACCAGAACGTTAACTGCGTGGCCTGCCATGATTCCAGCGGCCTGACGGTCGGCCCGGACGAGGAAAACGGCGGTCAGTGGGTCACCTTCGCGATGGATGTCACCGGGGCAGAGGAAGCGGTGCCCTACCTGTCGCATGTGCTGGAGCGTGAGGTAAGCTGCGACCGCTGCCATTTTGAAGGCAATCCGTGGGGCCTGAGCGTGGAATAGTCACAGGTCGCACGCTGCGTTATCGAGTAGCAGGAGCAATCTCTTATGACAGCTAAATCAGCTCGAATTGTGTGGATTGTCGCAGTGGTGGCCCTGGGGCTGACCACGGCCATGAACCTGCTGGGCGGGATTGGCATGGTGTGCGCGGCCTTCCTGACCCAGAATTTCCCTCCGTTGTATGTTCTGCTGGACTACCAGTGGCTTTACCAGCGGCTGATGATCATCACCATCCTGGTGGGGATTGCCGGGGTATGGGCTACGCTGGGGCTGTTCCGCGGCGGGAATAACGCGTATCGTAATGCGATCGTGGTGCTGCTGGTTGGCACCGCGCTGGGCGAGCTGCACATGCGCTCCTCGATGGAGCTGCGCGGTGCGGTGGTCCCCGCCAACGTCAAGTTCTACCTGAACCTCTTCACCCTGATCCTGTTCCTGATCCTGGGGCTGCCGACTATGCGCCGGCAGGTCTCGTTCTCCCGGCCGCGCGGCCGGGCGGAAGCGGCCGCGGCCGGCGGGATGGCGGCGCTGTTCGTGGGAATTGCCGTTCTGACGGTGGGCCTGTGGGTTGGCGCATCGCATACCTACAACGGCACGGACTGGACCAACGCGCTGCAGCCCGGCCTCAGCATCGTAGGCTGGGCGTTTACCGGCGGCGGGCTGGCTGTGTTCGTCCGGGCGGCGCTGGCTGTCCTGCGCCAGCCGGAACCGGCCCCGTTTGCCCAACTGGAAACAGCCTGACGGCTTTGTCCGGTAGGCCAGCGGCCGGCTCACCGAACCGGCCCTGCAGGTGGATAGGCACTATCCGGCGGCCGGCCTGCAACCGGCCGCCGTTTTCTGCGCCTTGAATCTGCCCGGCGGCGTGCTAGACTTCCGGAATACACCCGCCATTCCGGAAGGACCACAACCCGATGCTTAACACGATTCGTGATGCCGCCGAGATAATCGCCCGCCAGGCCGGGGCGCTCCTGCTGGACTACGCCGCGCGGGGCGAAAACCGCGCCGCCAGCAAATCCACCGCGATCAACCTCGTCACCGCCGCCGATAAGGCTTCCGAAGCCCTGATCACGCAGGCGATCATGGCGCGTTTCCCCGATCATCACATCTTCGGGGAGGAGGGCGGCGGTTACGGCGCGCCGGCCGCGTCCGCGCCGTTCCGCTGGTATGTTGACCCGCTGGATGGCACGACCAATTACGCGCACACCTTCCCCGTGTACGCCGTCAACCTGTCGGTGGTGGATCATACGGGCGAGCCGGTGGTGGGGGTGACTTACGACCCGACGCGCGATGAATGCTTCTCCGCCGTGCGCGGGCAGGGCGCGACGCTCAACGGGCAGCCGCTGCGTGTGACGTCCACACCGGCGCTGGGTAGCGCGCTGCTGGCCAGCGGCTTCCCCTACGACAGCCATGAAGTGCTGGATAACAACACCCGGGCCTGGGCGGCCTTCGTGCGGCGCACGCACGGGGTGCGACGGGCCGGGGCGGCGGCGCTGGACATCGCCTATGTGGCCTGCGGGCGGCTGGATGGCTACTGGGAGCGCGGCACCGAGCCGTGGGACATCATGGCCGGCATCCTGTTCGTGCGGGAGGCGGGGGGGATGGCCACCACCTATGATGGCACCACGCACGGCCTCGGCACCAACCGCGAGATTGTGGCTTCCAACGGCCTGATCCATGCCGAGATGATCGCGGTGCTGGCCGATGTTCAGGCTGCGCTGGCGGCGTCAGGCTCCCAGGCCGGGGGTGTCAGGCTGGCGTCAGGCAAATCCGGCGACGGCGGAGCACAATCAGATTGAAGGTGGGGGGAGGAGTCGCCGTTTGCCGGAAGAGAGAGGGGCGGCACAATGCTTAACCTGAAAGTTGCGGTTCTGGATACGGATTTTTACGCGCTGCAGGCCATCATGGGCTACCTGGCCCTGGACCGGCGGACGCGCGTGGTGCTGACGGCGGAAACCAGAGAGGCGCTGTTTGCGGCGCTGGCGGCGCGCGGCCGGGCTGAATTGCCGGATGTAATCCTGCTGGATGCCGATCATGCCGGGACGCCCCAGCAGTTAGTCGCGCTCCTGGCGGCGCTGCACGAGGCGGCGCCCCGGGCGCTCCTGATGTGCCTGGCCCAGGCCGCCGATGTCGCGCTGATCGAAGCGGCCGCCCGGGGTGGGGCGCGGGGGTACTTTCTCAAGGGCGACGTTCGCCTGCAGATCAGCTGGGCGATCATCTACGCGCTGGAGCACGATTTCGTGATCACGCACCGCGTGCATGATAAGCTGGCGGATGTGTTTACCGGGCGCCTGTTCCGGGCCACCGTGCTGCCCGCGCCGCGCCGCTACCCGGAGCTGACCGACCGCATCCGGCAGGCCATTCGCCTGTGCGTGATGGAGGGCATGCCCGCCCAGCTTGCCGCGGACGAAATGGGCATCAGCCCGCACACGGTGCGCAGCTACATCAAAGAGGGCTACCGCATTCTGGAAGCGTCCAACGATCTGGAATTCCCGCTGGATATGACGGCCCAGGAGCGCGCCTTCTATCGCTTCACCGTGCCGGAGGGCTGGCACGGCAGCCTGGTCACCCATCCCGCGCGCGCGGCCGTGTAGTGGTCGCGCCCACCCGCCTCGCATGCAACGCCGCCGTACTCCCGGCGGCGTTGTGTTTGGTCACTCTGCCGGAGCCAGCGCATCCAGGCGGCTCATGATTTCAGCCTCGCCCCGGGCATCGCCCAGCACCGCCCGGATCTGGCGGGCGCGCTGGTAGTAGTGGACGGCGGTCTCCGGATCGGCCTGCGCCACGGCGTGATCGCCCATGGCGGTCAGCACCTGGGCGATGGCCGCCCGGTTGCCGCAGGCGATCGCCTCCGCATGGGCCGCCTGGAGCGTTGCCGCAGCCGCCGCATGGTCGCCCAACCGGGACTGCGCCTCGCCAAGCAGGGTCAGCCGCCACACTTCGACCGCGGGCTGTTCGGCAGGGCTGGTTTGCAGCGCGGCCAGCGCGTCTTCAAGCCGGGCAAGCCGCAACTGGGCCGCGCCCATCTCGACCTGGCTGAGGGCGATCAGGTCCGGCCGACCGGCGTCCCGGGCGGCGGCGCCGGCGGCGGAGGCGGCCTGCAGCGCTTCCGCAAAGGCGTTCAGGCTGGCGTGGTAACGCGCCTGCCGGATGAGCACCTGGGCGCGCCAGGCAGCGCCGGCCTCCGGTGGGGCCAGCTCCGCCAGCAGGTGCAGGATAATGGCCTGCTTGTCCCGGTCGGCCTGCAGGTGGTACAGATCATCCAGCCGCAGCAGGATAGCGGAACGAGTCTCGATTGCCTCCGGCGGCGTCAGTTCCAGCGCGCGGGCCAGGTACGTGATCGCATCCTCGTTGGCGAACTGATCGGCGGCGTGCATCCCGGCCAGGTAAGCGTAGTGCTGTTCGCGATCATGATCCTCGGCGGCGTTCCAGTGGTGGGCCACCAGGCCCAGGTAAGGGGCGAGGTCAGCCGCGTGCTCCACCTCCAGCCAGCGGGCCGCGGCCCGGTGCAACTGGCGCCGCTGGGCAAAGGACAGGGCGCTGTAGGCCAGCTCGCGCGTGATCGCATAGCGGAAGGCGTAGGTAACGTCCCCGTTGGTATCCTCGATGACGTTCAAGTCCATGCTGTCCAGCGCATCCAGGCACTCGCGCAGATCGGCGTCGCTCAGGCGCAGCGGCTGGACGGCCTGCAGCATACGCAGCGGGAACTGCGGGCCGAGCACGGCGGCGACCTTGAGGACGGTCTGCTGATCGGGGGGTAGCTGGTCGATGCGGCTGCGAACGATGGCCTGCACTGTTTCCGGGATGGGCACTGCGGCCGGGTTGCCGTGCAGGATCACCTGCCGCCGGTTGACCTCCACAATCCCGCTGGCCTGCAGCATGCCGACCACCTCTTTGATGAAAAAGGGGTTGCCGCCGGTCTTCTGCAGGATCAGTCCGGCCAGCCCCGGCGGGAGCGACTCGGCACCCAGAGTCTCCGCCGCCAGCAGGCCGGTATCGGTTTCGTTGAGCGGGTGCAGGATCAGCTCGCGGGCGCAGTCCAGGCGCTCAATGCGGGCCAGCGGCGCGGGCTTCTGACTCTTGAACGGGCGCATGGCCAGCAGGATGGTCAGCGGGCGGTCGGCCAGCTGCTCCGTGATGCGTTCCAGCAGGTCCCAGGAAAGCGCATCCAGCGTCTGGGCGTTATCCAGCACGAGGGCCAGCGCATCCTCCGCCAGCCAGGCCCGTAGCAGCGTGATCAGCAGGGTGACGAGCAGCGTGTGGCGCTCGGAGGGATCCAGGG
>CAZGYW010000235.1:0-5106 GCA_964530495.1 uncultured Anaerolineae bacterium | reverse complement strand
TGTTTGCGTTTCGCTTCCAGGAAACGCGGCGGCCAGGGGAACAGCAGCAGCAGAAAACCGGGGATCACCAGAAGCAACAACCCGCCCAGGACGATCACTGACGAAATGCCCCGGGCGATGTTCTCCGCGAGGATGGTCAGGGTGTCCAGGGTGGTGGACAGCAACGAGGTGGCGATCCAGCCGATGATCATGAAGAACCCCACCACGCGCCGGCGGGGCAGGTCATAGCGCGCGCCAAGCTCGATGAGGAAGGCGATCAACCCCGAGCCAATGAAGACCGCGTAGGATAGCGACATCAGCCAGTTGCGCCAGTTGGCGCGGTCGCCGAAGCGCCAGTTCAGGAAAAACAGCAGCCCGGAAACCGTGACCCCTCCGAGCAGGATGCCTGTGGCAAAGAGATGCGAGCGTTGTTGAAAATTCATTGCATTTCCCGGCTGTTGCGATAAGACACACTATGAACATACCCCGGACTCGGGACGATTGCACGCCCTGGCTGGCGATTCGGAACAATGGTGACCGCAGGAGTGATTTTCTGCGACTCCAGGATTGTCTACAGGCGCTCAGATGATGTATCGTTGAGGCATCGCGCCGCAGTCCCAGAACAGCGAACCAGGAGAAGCAGGTATGGCGGATGAACAGGCTGTGCTCTCAGCATTTCAAACCCGGGTCGGGCACGCCCCGGCCATCCTGGCCCGCGCGCCAGGTCGGATCAACCTGATCGGCGAGCACACGGATTACAACGATGGCTTTGTGCTGCCCATGTCGATCGATCGCGCCACGACCGTGGCCCTCGCCCCGCGCGACGATGACCGCGTGCGGGTGATCTCCCTGGACTTCGGGGGCGAGCACACTTTCGCGCTGGGGGACTGGCGCGGAGAGGAGCACCCCCACTGGACGCGCTATCCGCGCGGGATCATGTGGTTGTTGGCGGAGAAGGGCTACACCCTGGCCGGGTTGGACATGGTCATCGGCTCCGAGTTACCAATCGGCGCGGGAGTCAGCTCCTCAGCGTCGGTGGAGATGGCCGTGCTGGAAGCGGTGCTCGCCATGCTGGACGTGACATCTTTCACCCAGGCGGAAAAGGCCCTGATGGGGGTGGAGGTCGAGCATCGGTTTGCCGGGGTTCCGTGCGGCGTGATGGACCAGATGGCTGCCGCGGCGGGGGATGCCGGCAACGCCCTGCTGATCGATTGCCGCAGCCTGGAGACCACGCTGGTGTCCATTCCCGATCGGGCTGCCGTGGTGGTGATGGACACGGCAAAGAAGCGCGGGCTGGTCGATTCGGAGTACGGTCTGCGCCGCCGCCAGTGCGAAGAAGCGGCGCGCACCCTGGGCCTGAAGGCCCTGCGCGACCTGCCGCTGGCCGAGCTTGACGCGGCACTGGCCCGCCTGGAGCCGGTGATCCAGAAGCGGGTCCGGCACGTGGTGACGGAGAATGACCGCACACTGCGGGCGGTCGATGCCTTCCGCGCCGGGGATCTGGAGCAGGTCGGGGTGCTGTTCAATGCCAGCCATGCCAGCCTGCGCGATGACTTTGAGGTGAGCTGCCGCGAGCTGGATGTGATTGTGGCGCTGGCGCAGGACCAGCCGGGCTGCTACGGCGCGCGGATGAGCGGCGGCGGCTTCGGCGGCTGCGCGGTAGCCCTGGTGGAACGCGACCGGGTGGAGGACTTCATCCGGGCGGTGGTTCCGGCGTACACGGCCGGGACGGGGCTGACGCCCGACCTGTATGCCGTGGCGCCCGCGCCGGGCAGCGGCGCGCGCCGGTTGTAGCAGCTAAAAGCAGTGGGGCGGGTCAGCCGACTCGCCCCGTTTCGTGTTCTACAGATTGCGTTTGGCTTCACCCCCGCTCAGGATCTGGCGGTAGGTGGCCTGGATGGTCAGGCAGTCCGCCACGTGGAATGGTTCCGGCGCCTCGGTGCCGATCGTGCCTGCCGCTTCGAAGTCAATGAGGGCCTGCATCAGTTCACGGTAGTGGATGTCCGCCTGGTTCAGCGGCAGGTGCTTCTGCTCCCCTTTGGCCGAATACTCGATCCCGCTCAGGTGGCAGTGCAGGCGCTTGAGGCCATCCTGCCCCAGCGCTTCTTTCACCCGGCGCAGCGCATCCGCGAATTCGTCGTATCTGTTGAAAGAGCCGTCCCCCTGGCGCGCATGGAGGTGCGCCCAGTCGATGCAGGGCAGGATGCCGGGGATTTCCTTGCTGAGCTGGAGCAGCTCGTCCAGCGTGCCAAAGACCGCGGTCTTGCCCATTGTCTCCGGGCGGAGGATGACCTGCACGCCTTCCTCGTCCAGAATCCCCCGAATCTCGATCAGCTTCTCTTTCACCCGTTCGTAGACCTGCTCCGGCGGCTGTTCGTGGTAGCTGCCGGGGTGAAACACGATGTCCCGCGCCCCGGCCAGGTAGCCGATCCGCGCCGCCTTCAGCAGGCGCTCGTCGGAGTTGGCCATCAGCTCACTGGTCTGGCTGTTCAGGTTGATGAAGTAGGGCGCGTGGACGCTGAGCGTGATGTCATACTGCTCCGCGGCAGCCTTGATCTCGGCGCAGGTCTTTTCGGTGGCGCTCACGCTGCGCACCCAGGCGATTTCGAGATGATCGAGGCCCAGCAGGCGGGAATGCTCAATGGCGGCGGGTGTGCCGCTGGTCGGCGTCGTCTGCGGGCTGCCAACCGTCCCGAAGCGGATCGGGTCTTTTTCAGGCGATGCGGGCATTGTCACGTATCCTTTGCAGTAGGTGTGTCGCGGGCATTCGTTTAGCGCGCGACCAGGGTGTACTCCGGGCTGAACGGCCCCCAGCGCCCGGAGGAGTCGATGGCGGCAATGGCCACCGTCTCGAAGCGGTCCGGCGTGAACCCGCTCCAGGTCAGGGAGTTGGTGGCATCGACATTGAGCACCTGGTTGTAGACGAGCGAGCCGGGCTGGCGCAGGGCCAGGACATACCCGGTTGCGCCATCCACCGGTGACCAGACCAGGGTATGGTTGTTCGGGTCCGTGGCGCTGTAACGCAGACTGATGTTTTCCGGCGGCTGGAGGCCATTGGCCAGGACGATGACGGTGGCCAGCGCGACCCGGGTGGAGCGCGTCAGGTAATTCAGGTTTACGTACTCAATCGTATCCCGCGAGTTGTTCTGGCGGGTGGGGTCCTGGACGGCCTCGATGATGCGGATGGCCGGGTAACCGCGCTGGGTGAAGCTCATGTGGTCGCCCCAGCGCCCTTCGCGGTCGCCCGCCGCCTGGATGGCAACCTGCAGGTCGGGGACGTAGGTGGTGGCGATCAGGCCCATCATGCGGCTGAGCTGGCGCGACGGGGAGTTGTCGCCGTCATCGGAGAACACGCGTAACTGGTAGTCATTGACCTGATTGTTCGGCCCGTTGATGTTGCCGATTGTGTCCAGTGTGACCACGGCTCGCACGTCGATACCAAACGGTCCCAGGTATTCGTCGATGAGGCGCAGGCTGCCGATGCGCCCGATCTCCTCGGCGGAGAATGCGACGAACATGATCGTCGCCCGCTGGGGAGTCTGGGCCAGGATGCGGGCCATCTCCAGCAGGGCGGCGATGCCGGTGCCGTTGTCATCCGCGCCCGGGGCGGAAATCACCGGGTCGACGTCGTTGGCGATGCTGTCATAGTGCGCGCCCACGATCACGACGCCCGCGCCGCTTTCCGTGCCCTGCAGGGTGGCGATCACGTTATGCTGCAGAGTTTCCTGACCTTCCCAGTTGACGGTGAACGGATGGTTCCAGACGGTAAGGCGGCCGGCAGCCAGCGAACTGAACGACGCGAGCGTGTCGTGAATGTACTGCCGCGCCGCGCCGATGCCGCGCACCGGGTTGGTCTGGACGGAGTTGATGTAGCGGGTTTCAAAGCGATACAGGGTATCGGCGTGCTGCATCAGGCGGCCGGGATCGACCTGGGCCAGGAGGGCATCCAGGCCGGGGTCGACAGGTGCTTCGGCCTCAATGCCGCCGGGCAGGGCGATTGGCACCTGGGTGCTGATCCCGATGGTGGCCTGGGGTGTGCTGGTGGGCAGGCGCGGGGGCACGGTCGGCGGGGGCGGACTGCTCAGGTTGCAGGCCAGGGCGCTCAACATCAGCGCCGCCAGGACGATCAGAATGGGAATTGGACGCATAGTGACTGATCTGGGACGTGGATTCCGGATGCTCATGCGGGCCATTGTAGCATGCCCGGCGGCAATTTCACGGGTTCAAGATGATTTTCATCGGAGATTCATCCGGCGCCGGCCGGCTGCGGCCGCCCGGCCGGGGGGACGTCGCTGGTTCTAGTGAAAAAAGAAGATAAACGCGATATAAATGATTGAAATATCGGCAGAGAGAATAGGGCTGGTGAGCCAAGGAAACAGGAACATGGATGCAATCACTGATCGCGGCTATGCCCGGCCGGAAGTGCTGGTTTCCACCGAATGGGTGGCCGACCACCTGGATGACCCGGCGGTGCGCCTGATTGAATCAAACGAAGACCCGCTGCTGTACCCCGCCGGGCACATCCCCGGCGCGGTGGAGGTGGACTGGGCGGCGGACCTCAACGACCCGCTGCGGCGCGACTACCTGGATCGCGCGGGGTTTGCGGCGCTGGCCGCCCGGATCGGCATCACCCCGGCAACAACGGTGGTCTTTTACGGTGACAAAAGCAACTGGTGGGCGACGTATGCCTTCTGGGTTTTCCAGTTGTTCGGCCATACCAACGCGAAGGTGATGGACGGCGGACGGCTCAAGTGGGAACGCGACGGGCGGCCCCTGACCCGCACCCGGCCAACCTTTCCCGCAACCGACTACCCGGCGCCGCCCCGCGACGATTCCCGGGTGCGCGCTTTCCGGGATGCGGTGCTGGCCCATGTGCAGGCCGGCGGCCAGCTGGTGGACGTACGCAGTCCCGCCGAGTACACGGGCGAGCGGCTGCACATGGATGGCTACCCGAACGAAGGGGCGCTGCGCGGCGGGCACATCCCCGGCGCGCGTAACGTGCCCTGGAGCCGGGCGGCCAATTCCGAAGATGGCACCTTCAAGCCCGCGCCGGAATTGCGCGCGATCTACCTGGGCGAGCAGAGATCGGAAGAGCACACGTCTGAACTCCAGTCACGAGATTCCATC
>CAZGYW010000234.1:0-5117 GCA_964530495.1 uncultured Anaerolineae bacterium | reverse complement strand
GGAGGGTCACGCCCCTTACCAGGTCGCGCGCCAGCGGGAGCAGGACCGGGCCAATTGCCGTTTCGTAGCGAGGTGCGGTGAGACGGTAGATCGCCTGGATGGCCTGGCGGTAACGTAGCATTAGCGTGACCTTAGCGTAGGGCAAGTCGGACGCGTATGATGCTATAATCGGTCACCATTCTTATCCGAAATGCGCGTCTGGTCAATTATGGGCCGGGTTGCTACACTAGCGGACTGTTTTGTTGTGATCGGCCACAGTTTTGAAGAGCGAGCGCGCCGCACCCTTGCGGAGGGCGCGTTGAGGAGCCAGTTGTATGGTTGAACCGCCACGCAAGGAATTACCCGCTGTACGGCAGGGGGCATCCGATGAGGATTCCGGCCTCCGGCAGCGGCAGCAGCGCCGCCTGGGCGGCGCCCCACGCCGGCGTGCCGGCGTCCGCGGGCTGGTCATGTGGATCGGCGTTGCCGTCATTGGCCTGGTCATTGTCGGGATGATCGCCGGGCCGCTGGTATATCGCAACCTGCGGCCGCAGCTGCGCGAATCGATCAAGCTGCGCCTGCCGTTTATGCACGTCTTTGATCCGCAGCGCGAGTACCAGGCGGACACCCTGCCGACGGTGGCGGCCCAGTCGGAAGGTGGCCTTTCGGCGTCCGATTTGCTGCTGGGGCCGACCAGCACCATCATGGCGGCTAGTGGGGAAGTGCTGCCCACACCGACCACCGCCAGCGATCAGCCGGTTCTGCCGACCCCCAATGCCGAGGGCCTGATTGTCATCACGGCGACGCCGCTTCCGGAGCCAACCGCAGCGCCGACTGAGATCGCCACCGCCACGCCCATCCCGCCAACCGCGGCCGTTGTGGAACCGACGGCGATCCTGCCTTCTCCGGAGCCGCCGACGCTCACACCGATCCCGACCGACCTCCCGCCCACAGCCGTGGCCCTGCTGCCTTCGGCGCGGCTGTACGGGTTCACGCACATCTACCAGACCTGGAACAACTGCGGCCCGGCAACCCTGACGATGGGCCTGAGCTACTACGGCTGGACGCAGGATCAGGCGGTGGCAGCGGCAGTGCTCAAGCCGGACGCAGAGGATAAGAACGTCAGCCCGTGGCAGATGGTCGATTTCGTGAACGAGAACACGGGTGTGCGGGCGCTGGTTCGCCAGGGCGGTGACCTGGATATGCTGCGCCGCCTGATCCTGGAAGGCTTCCCCGTGATCGTCGAGACCGGCTATATGCCGGAGGGTTACGACTGGATGGGCCATTACCGGCTTGTGATCGCCTACGATGACCAGCTCCAGCAGATGTTCGTGTATGACAGCTTTCTGGGGCATGGCGATTACCAGGGTCTGACTGTGTCGTTCGACTACTTCGACACGTTGTGGCAGCATTTCAACCGGACATACATCGTGATTTACGATCCGGCGCGGGAGGCTGACCTGCGCGTGGTGCTGGGCGAGAACGCCGATCCGATCGCCAATTATCAGCACGCGCTGGAAGTTGCCCGCCAGGAAGCGACCACCCGGCCGGATAACCCGTACGCGTGGTTCAACATGGGCACCAGCTATCTGGGTCTGGGGATGCCGGAGGAAGCGGCGCGGGCCTTTGACCAGGCGCGCAACGCCGGCCCGGGGCTGCCCTGGCGCATGCTGTGGTACCAGTTCGGGCCGTTCCAGGCCTACTATGAGGTTGGCCGTTACGATGACGTGCTGGCGCTGGTGCAGGCCAACCTGGGCACCACGCCTTACGTGGAAGAGACCTACTACTGGACCGGGATGGTGTACATGGCCCGCCAGCAGTACGCGCCGGCGCGCGGCCAGTTCAACCTGGCGCTGCAGCATAACCGCAACTTCAACCCGGCCCGCGAGGCGCTCGAAGAGCTGGCTGTGGCGGAGGCCTCCGCCGCCAGCACGGGCTGATAGCGGGCCGCGGGCCGCACTGATGACCTGGTAAGGGACACGGTCCGCCGTGTCCTTTTTTCTGACCATCCAGCCTGCCTGAAGGAGAGACGCCATGGAACCGACCGGAACCAGCCAGCCTGCACCGCTGAACGGGGATGCGGCCCATTCGACTGTCGGCCACCTGGCGCGCTCGACGCTGCTGTTGATGATCGCCTTTGGCGCGGCCAAGGCCATCAGCCTGGCCCAGACTTTCATCATCGCGCGCAAGATCGGGCTGGATAACCGCTGGGATTCCTACATCACAGCTAACCGCGTGCCGGAGCTGCTGGTGCTCATGATCGGCGGCGGGGCGCTGGGCTATGCGTTCATCCCGGTGTTCAGCGGGCTGCTGGCGCGCGGTGACCGCGGCCAGGCCTGGAAGCTGGCCAGCCATGTGGTCAACACGATCTTCACGGTCACGGCGACGCTCAGTGTGCTTGCCTTCCTGCTGGCGCCGTGGCTGGTGCAGCACGTCCTGGCGCCGGGCTTCGGGCCGGAACAGGTTGTGGAGACGGTCAGCCTGATGCGCATCATGCTGATTTCCACCCTGATCTTCTCCATCAGCGGCATTTTTCAGGGGATTCTGCACAGCCACAGCCATTTTCTGCTGCCCGCCCTGGCTCCTATCCTGCAGGACCTGGGGCTGCTCTTTGGCATCATCTTCCTGCTGGATCGCTTCGGCATTCACGGGGTGGCCTGGGGCGCGGTGATCGGGGCGACGCTGCACTTTTCCATCCAGGTGCCGGGGCTGATTCATTACCGGGCGCGCTGGTGGCCGGAGCTGGGCTGGCGCGATCCCAACCTGCGCCGCGTGATCACGCTCATGATCCCGCGCCTGCTGGGGCTGGGGCTGGTCAGCTTCAACTTCCTGGTGGCGAACTACCTGGCCTCCCGGCTGGGGGAGGGCGCCGTCAGTGCCTTTGACTGGGGCTGGAAGCTGATGCAAATCCCGCAGACGCTGATCGGTACGGCGATGGGCTTCGTGATCTTCCCCACGCTCGCCGCCCTGAGCGAACTGGGCGACATCCCCGGCAAGCGGCGCGCGTTCAGCGGGGCGATGCGCTTCGTGCTGGTGGCGACCATCCCCTCCACAGTCGGGCTGCTGCTGGTGGGCCGGCCGGGAATCGCGCTGCTGGAGGGCGGCGCTTTTGACGCCAGCGCCACCGAGGCGGTGTTCAGCGCACTCCAGTTCTTCTCGATCGGGATCATCCTGCATTCGGCCCTGGAGATCACGGCACGCGGGTTCTATGCGGATAAGGACACCATGACGCCGCTCCTGGCCGCGCTGACCGGGGCGCTGGTGGGCCTTGCTGTGGCGCTGACGCTGACCTCCGTGCTGGGCGTGGGGGCGCTGGCGCTGGCGAACTCCAGCGCAACGGGGACGGAAGTGGCGATCCTGTTCGTCATCCTCACCCGGCGCTGGCGCGGGCTGAACGGCCCGGTGTTACTCAGCACGCTGACGCGCTCGGCGCTGGCCAGCGCGGCCATGGCGGGCGTCATCCTGGCCCTGGAGGCGATCATGGCCGCTGCCGGATTCGGGCAGGATACGGACGGCAAGCTGATGCTGGTGCTGCGGCTGCTGGCACTCGTGGCGGCGGGCGGTGCGACGTACGTCGGCGTGGCCCTGCTGCTGGGCATGACTGAGATCAAACAGGTGATCCGGATGCTGGTGGAGCGCGGCCGGGGCAAGACGGATGCCGCGCCGGTACTGCTGGAAGGATAAGCGACGATGGCGATTGAGATTGTGACACTGACCCTGGGACTGGTGCAGACCAACTGCTACCTCCTGGGCGACACTGCTACCGGGCGGGCGGTTGTGATCGATCCGGCGGATGACGCTCCAGAGATCGTGGCAGCGGCGGAGGCGCGTGGCTGGACGATCGGGCGCATCCTGGCGACGCACACGCACTTCGACCATGTGCTGGCTGCGGACGATCTGCGGCGGGCCACCGGCGCGCCGTTCCTGATCCACCGGGCGGCACAGAACACACTGGAGGCCATGCAGGCGACCGGCCAGTTGTTCGGGCTGGAGCTGCCGCCACCACCGGAACCGGACGGCTATCTGGAGGCTGGCGCAACGCTGACGGAAGGCGGTATCACGCTCGACGTGTTATTCACGCCCGGTCATGCGCCGGGACATGTGAGCTTCGTGCTGGAGGCGGAGCAGATCGTGTTCTGCGGGGACTGCCTGTTCGCGGGGTCAATCGGCCGCACCGACTTGCCGGGCGGTGACTACCGTGAATTGATCGCGTCAATTACTGGCCAACTGCTGCCGCTGGGGGATGCGTACCGTGTCGCGCCCGGCCACGGGCCGTGGACGACCATCGGGGCGGAGCGGGCTGAGAATCCCTACCTGGACGCGCCGGGCCTGTTGTGATGGCCGCTACCAGCCTTCCAGGATGGCCTGGATGCGGGGCGTCTTGACGTTCATGGCGGTGATCACCGGGCCGAGCCGGGCGTTCTTGCGGACGAGCACAGCGAGGAAATTGCGCCCGCAGGGGTAGATGAGCAGCACGCCCTCCCGCCCCTGAACCAGCAGGCGCTGCAGCTCGCCCTGGGCCAGCCGGTCCAGGGTGCGGCGGGATAGCCCGGCCATCACACTGGCCATGGCCGCCACCTGCGGGCTGCTGGTCGGGTTGATGTGGCTGTCGGCGCTGTTATCGTACGGGTAGCCTTCCACCAGCAAGCCCTCGACACTCAGAATCACGGCGGCCTGAATACCCCACTGGCTGGACTTCAGGTCTTTGAGGAGTTCCCCAAGCGCTTCAGAGCGATACATGGACATCGGTTGGCTCCCGTGCTGCCTCATGTTTTCACATCTACCCTCATTGTAACCAGTTACCGGGCTGCATGCCATACTACTCGGGTACGGTTTGCCTCCTCTGTTGCGGCAATGATGGTGGAATGTTAATAGCTTTCTTAAGGAATTCACCGCAGAATGAAAGGGGCGGCTCCCGATGAGCCGCCCCTCTGCATAGTTTGTGCTTTACTTGCCGAGCCGGATGCTCAGATCGTAGTTGCCGCCACCGCTGCCAAGATTCTCGCCGAAGCGGGTCGCCACGATGGTGTACGTGCCATCCGTCTGGATGACGTATTTGGCGATCTGGGCGTTGTAGCCGCCAACGGTCGTGTCTGCCGCGTCATCGTTGTACACCACTTCAACACCGTCCGGGCCGA
>CAZGYW010000233.1:0-5131 GCA_964530495.1 uncultured Anaerolineae bacterium | reverse complement strand
CCCAGGGTGTACAGGCCCTGGTCATACTTGCGGCCGAGGAAGGGGAGGACTGGCGCGCCGATGCCCGGCAGCCGGACCTGCCCACCGTGGCTGTGCCCGGAAAGCTGAAGCCCGATCCGGCCGGTGGGCGCCACATCGTCCGCGTAGTCCGGCTCGTGGGCCAGCAGGACGGTCGCCACCGGCTCGCGCGGGACGTAGTACAGCGCTTCGTCCAGGTCATGCTCGCGCTCCCACACGTCGTCCACGCCGACGATGTACAGCGTCTCCGCGCCGCGCCGGACCTCGGTGTGGGTGTTCCACAGGAGGGCGGCTTCGGCATCCCGGATCGCGTCCCGCACGGTGCGGGCGTGAGTCCAGTGGTCGTGGTTGCCCAGGGTGGCGGCCACGCCGTCGATGGTGCGGAAGGCGCGCAGCAGGTGGGTGATGTCCGCTCCCCAGCCGGGGTACTCTTCGGCGGCGATGTCGCCCGTGACGGCAACCAGATCAGGCCCCAGGCTGTTGACGGTATCGACCATCATGCGCAGCTGGGCCGGAGTGATCCAGCTGCCCATGTGGAAATCGCTGACGTGGGCGATCGTATAGCCCTCAAAGGCGGCCGGCAGGTTGGGCAGGGGGATGCGCACCCGGGTCACGTCCAGGTGGTACGGCTCCACGCGGGTGATGTACGCGGCGCCGCCGATGCCCAGCGCGCCAAAGGCCAGCGTGCTGCCGCCCGCCAGCTTGAGGAACTGGCGGCGCGACACCTCGGCCCGGGTCGGGTCGGATTGGGGCGTTGCGTGGCGCTGTGACGACATTCCCATCTCGTTGCTAACCCTTGCTGCGCGAACTGGTTGCCAATGAAACACCTTCCATAATAGCAAGACAAGTGCCGGGTGCCTATAGCCAGAAAGCACCAGACGCGTTTTCTCAGGCCGGGCGCAGGCTGGCCCGTGCCGCCGCAATCGGAATGGCATGCCGCTGCCGTTTCAGAAAGATGCTGACTTCCGAGTAGCCGATCTCGGCCAGTAAGTCCAGCGCCGCCTCAAAGTGCCCTCCCACCGTGTGCGGCGCGTGCGAATCGGAGCCGATCACAACCGGGATGCCGCGCGCGTGCATCGCCCGCAGGATGGCCGGGGCCGGATTCATCTCCGGGATGCGCTTGATCAGCCCGGAGGTGTTCAGTTCCATAGCGACTCCGGTGGCTGCAATCCGATCCAGGGCGCGCTCGATATCCGGCATCAGGCGCGGGAGGTTCCATTCGTCGGGGAATTCGTTCTTCACCAGGTCGGGGTGAGTCAGACAGTCGAACAGGCCGCTTTCGGCCGCTTCTGCCAGGTGCCGGAAGTACATCCGCTGGAAGGCAAGCACGCTGCCATTGAGATATGCAGCCCGGTATTCGACCATCGCCGGGTGCACCGATCCCAGCACGAAGTCGAACTCCGCCCTCGACAGCAGCGCGGCCAGCCAGTCCTCCTGGCCGGGCAGGTAATCACACTCCAGCCCCAGGCGCACATCCACGCGACCCTGCCACTCCGCACGCGCGGACTCCACCAGTGCCAGATACTTTCCGAATTCATCGACGCCCATCCGCACCTGGGGGGCAAGCCAATCCCCTTCGGTGGGGTTGTGGCAGGTCACGATGATCCCCTGCAGATTGCGCGCAGCGGCGCGGGCAGCATACTCGCCGGGCAGGCCGCTGGCATGCTTGCAGAGGGGCGTGTGCATGTGCGAATCGTAGAGAATCGGTTCAGTCATGGCGTGAGGTCACCGGGAATAGTCGTGAGCGCAGCGCGGCATTATACCATACCGCGTGCGGTCGCCGGGCGATTTCGAGCGGCGCGAAGAATTGCCGGGTGCCGGACGCTGTTCTATAATGGCGCGTGAGTTGGCACGCCCGGCAAGAGTCGTGATGACACGTAAAGGTGCGGAACAAGATGAATCGACGCGCGCTCGTGGTCTTTGTGATACTGAATGTCGCCATTTCGGTAGGGGTGGCGCTGCTGGTGATTGTGGGCTGGCAGCGCTTGCAGGGCGAGCCGCTGGGTGAGCCAATGGTGCAGGTCTTTGAGGTGGTGATCACGGCCACCCCCGGCCCAACGCAGACGCCGTGGGTCGTTACCGTGGTGGGCAGCGAGGCCGGGGGGGCAGGCGATACCGGCCTGAAACCTGGCGAGCCAACCGTCGCTCCGACCCTGAACCAGGACATCCTGCCGGCGATCGCCACCAGCGCGGCGCTGACCCAGGAGGCGGTTCAGGACAGCGGGCGCGCCGAGCAGACACACACCGTTCAGGCGGGTGATAACCCCTCCCTGATCGCGCAGCAGTACGACGTTTCGCTGGACGATCTGCTGTGTGCCAACGACCTCGGCACGGTGGACAACCCGGAGTTCATCTTCGCCGGGCAGGTGCTGATCATCCCTGGCTCGGATTTTGAGTGCGGTCTGATCACGATTGTCTCCACGGAGGCGGCGCAGGGCGCACCCCTGGATGAAGGCGAGGGGGCGCAAGCCGCCGCGCTGGCCACCGCGCTGCCGACCGTGACGCTGGCCCCGACCGCCGAGAACGCGCTGGTGACCATTGTGCGGGTGATTGGCGCCGACGATGTGACCAGCGAGGGGGTGGAGCTGCGCAACCAGGGCGGGCTGGTGGCCCTGCGCGGCTGGACGCTGTACGACACGCAGGGCAACATCTACACGTTCCCGGATTACCGGCTCTTCCCGGAGTCGGGCGTGACCGTCTTCACCCGCGTGGGGGAGAATACCCCGGTCGCGCTCTTCTGGGGCGAGACGCGGGCGATCTGGCAGGCGAGCGACGTGGTCCGCCTGGCCGATGCCAGCGGCGTGGTGCAGTCGACGTTCCGCGTCGGCCCCTGATCCGGAATAGTGCCGGGTGAGAATGGGCGGGGTGGGCGCGCAGGCGGCCGCCCCGCTTTTGATTCGGTTGGAGCGCCGGACGGTTGCTATGTGGCTCCGGAATGGGACCTGCATAACTGCTTATGCACCGCGTCGGGTCATGCTACAATGATCGTACAGATGTTCGATAGAGGGGCGAAAACGATGACCGTCGCAACTGAGACGCTTGAATGGCTGCTGGAGCCGGACGACCCCGCGGTGCGTCACCTGGCGCTGCGCGACCTGCTGGATCGTCCGGCTGACGACCTGGAACTGCTGGCGGCGCGGCGGGAGGCGCATCGGATCGGTCCGATCGCCGCCATCCTGGACGCGATGGATCCGGCCGGGTACTGGGTCGAGCCGGGGCCGGGGTACGGGCCAAAATACCGTTCGACGGTGTGGTCGGTGACCATGCTGGCCCAGTGTGGCGCGTCTGCCGCCGAGGATGAGCGAATCGGGCGGGCCTGCGCGTACGTGCTGGATCACGCCCTGACGCCGGACGGGCGGTTTTCGACGAACGGCGCGCCGTCCGGCAGTATCGACTGCCTGCATGGCAACCTGCTGACCGCGCTGCTCGACCTGGGCTGCGCCGATCCGCGCCTGGAGGCGGCCTTCGACTGGGCGGCGCGCAGCGTGACCGGTGAGGGCGTCGCGCCCCGTACCGAACGCGACGCTGCGCCGCGCTACTACGCGGGCAAGTGCGGGCCGGGCTTCGCCTGCGGTGCCAATGCCAACCTGCCCTGCGCGTGGGGCGCGGCCAAGATTATGCTGGCCTTCGGCCGAGTCCCGGCGGCGTGGCGCACGCCGCTGGTGGAGCGGGCCATCCGGCAGGGCGTGGACTTCCTGTTCAGCGTCGACCCTGCCGAGGCGACCTATCCCTCCGGCTACAGCGCCAAACCCAGCGGCAACTGGTGGAAGTTCGGCTTTCCCGTGTTCTACGTGACCGACCTCCTCCAGATCGTGGAGGCGCTGGTGGCGCTGGGGTACGGCTCGGACCCGCGCCTGGCCAATGCGCTGGACATTGTGCGTGCCAAACAGGATGCAACGGGCCGCTGGCCGCTGGAATACGACTACACCGGCAAAACCTGGGTGGACGTGGGCGCGAAGAAGCAGCCAAGCAAGTGGGTGACGCTGCGGGCGCTGCGCGTGCTGCGGACGTTATAAGCGTAGAACGCAGCCTCAACGATAGGGGGGAACGATGAACCGTCGCATTGTTGTGCCTGTCGTTGCGTGTCTTGTCGGGATGGGGACACTCCTGGGCGGCTGTGCCAGCGCCACTCCTGAAGTGGTTGAATGTGCGGCAACACCGGCCCCGCTGCCCGTGCCAACCGAGACGCCCGCGCCGGCCGAGCCTGTCACGATCCCGGACATTCCCAAGCTGAGTCCTTCAGAAAACGAGCCGTATACGACGCTTCGCATTGAGGACGCCTCCGGCGTTCACGACAACGTTGCTGTGGGCGCGGTGACGCATGACTTCTTCGAATTGCGCTTTGGGCTTAATCGCTGGTGGAATACCGCGCTTGAAGAGTACCAGCAGGACTTCATATTAAAGTCTGGGCCGCGTGTCTACCTGACTTTCCCGGTTCAGATCTTCCGGCGCGCCTACTGGCACGACGGACGGCACGTGGTCACGCTGGCCGATGGCCAGGAGATCGAGGGCGTGCTGGATTTCGGCGTGTATGTGCCGGACGAGGGTGAGTACGATCTCCGCATGGCGTCGACAGTGGTGGTGACCCGCCTTGCGGGGACTGTCCGGGTGGAGCAGGAGGCGTCGCCGCTGCCCGGTCAGACCTGGGAATTGCATATCACAGCGCCGGTGGAAGCGATGTATGCGGTCACCAATCCGCGTTTCATGCGCTCGTACTACACGCGTTCAGGATGGGCACTCGGCGGTGGGGATGCTACTGGCGACACAGAGTCGTTTTCGGTTCGAACGCGTGAAGACCCGGAGACGGTTGTCACGCTGTCGGCAGCCGAGGTGGCCGAAATCGCGTTCAGTCCGCTGAGCGAGACCACAACACAGGTGGTGGTGCGGACCATGACAGGGCAGGAATACACCGGGGAACTGCTGTTCACTGCTGAAGATAGTGCCGGGTCGCATACGGCGCACACGTGGCTGCTGTATGCAGACAGGACGGATCTGCCGATGCAGGTCGTGCTCGGCAGCGTGACCTGCTTCCTGCGGCGTGTGAGCTGAGTCCGCCGTTTTGACAGCCACCCCCGGCCATTCTATACTGCCAGCGTGCCCGGTAAGGCGGCCC
>CAZGYW010000232.1:3113-5145 GCA_964530495.1 uncultured Anaerolineae bacterium | reverse complement strand
ACGAACTCCGGCTTGCCGCCATGTGAGGGGTGGCGCAGCTTGATGAAGTCCACGCCCAGGGCGGTCAGTGACTTCTCCGCCATGTTACCCACCGCCAGCACCGCTTCCACCGGGAACAGGGCCAGCATCTCCACCAGGAAGGGCCGCCCCTGCTCCAACTCCCCGGCGCGCGGCGCGCGGTTGGAAAGCGGCTTGCCTGCCTGGAACGGGTGGAACGGGTAGGCCGCAAAGATCACGGGCAGCAGCCCTGTCCGGCCAATCGCCTCCCACACGATGGTCGCGCTTGGCTCCTTGCGCGGGCTGGCGTATTCCGGGGACATGCGGTAGCCGTCCCCCAGGATCGGCACCCCGGGCGGCGGGTTGAGCAGCAGGTAATCGCTGGTGAAGTTCAGCCCGGAGCGGCGGCAGCCCTGGTAGCCGGGTGCCTCCCCCACGAGCATCACCCGGGGCCGGCGCTCCGCCATCTGGCCCAGGTAGCGGCGCAGGTTCGCGCGCCGGATCGCATTATGCAGGTCGTGATAGGAGTACTGGTTGCAGGCGTCGGCGGCTACCTCGGCGGCAGCCAGCCGCTCGACAAACCGGTCGAATGGATCGCTCATGATCTGGCCTCACTACGCTAGATGCCCGGCAGGATCAGGCTGCGCGCGGCGAAGAGCAGGCCCGGATCGTGGCGCAGCACCCGCAGGATAATCTCAGGCGCGCTCAACTCGTCCAGCGGCAGCTCCGCGGCCAGCCCGACCAGCTTATCAAAGCGCTCATCGCTGAACTTGAGCACGCTGTGGCGCAGGCCCGCCATGGTCTTGATGCCGCGCCCTTCGTCCTTATGCCAGCGCTTCGGGTATTCCTCCAGCCCATCCCTGGACCAGTCCCCGGCGGCGATGGCATCCGCCGCAACGTTGGCCGCCATCTCTCCGGCGGTGATCGCCAGGTTGATCCCGCCGCCGGTCAGCGGCTCAGCCTGGTGCGCCGCATCGCCCACCAGCAGCACGCCATCGCCCACCAGTTCCCTGACCGTCCCCCCCACCGGGATGCCACCCACGATCAGGGCCAGCACCGACGCCTCCGGAAACAGGCGCTCAACGAACGCATCCAGGTAATCCTGGGCGCTGCGCCCCTGCTCTTCGAAGGTGCTGGTGATCACCAGGCCGACGTTGGCGGTGTCCGGCCCTTTGGGGAATACCCAGCCGTAACCGCCCGGCGCCACCGCCCGCCCGATGTGATACTGACATTCGCGCGGGTCATCCAGCGGAATTCCGGCCAGCAGGTACTGCACCCCGGAGTAGTATTCGCTCATGCGCGGGGCCGGGTTCAGCCCGGCCCAGGTGCCCACCAGCGACTCCGGTCCGTCTGCGCCAATCACGACCTTCGCCCGGACCTCGACTTCCCGGCCCAGGCTGATCATCCGCACGCCGCGCACAGAATCGCCCTCCATGATCAGGCCGGTGGCCCGTGTCCGGGCCAGAACGGTCGCTCCGGCCCGCACCGCCTCATTCACCAGCGCGCGGTCGAAGATCTTGCGCTCAACGACGATGGTTGGCGAGGTCGGTGGCACGCGCACCGACTCCCCGGACGGGGCGACAATGCGGAAGGCATCGATCTCGGCGCAGACCCAGCGCGGATCCCTGTCGATCAGGTGCCGGATCTGCTCGTAGCCGATCGCCTCCGCGCAGTGTACCGGCGCGCCGATTTCCAGGCGTTTGTCGATGAGCAGGACGCGCAATCCGCGCCGCGCGCCGGTGATCGCCGCGGCCGCGCCGCCCGGCCCGCCACCCACCACCAGCAGATCGTACTCGTCCCGCAGCTTCATTCCGCCCCTCCGCCGACGACAGTGACCGTCTCCGCCGCAACTTTGGACAGGGCATGCGTCGGACAGACGGCGAGGCACTTCTCGCAGGAAGTGCAGCGCGCATTGTTGATATCCAGGTAAGTGTCGATCAGGGTCAGCGCGCCGGGGCCACAGACCGGCACGCATGCCCCGCAGATTCCGCAGCGGTCACGCTGGATGACGATCAGGGATGGTACTCGCGCAGTG
>CAZGYW010000232.1:0-3013 GCA_964530495.1 uncultured Anaerolineae bacterium | reverse complement strand
ACCGCCAGCCCTTCCGGCCCCAGCACGGCGATGCTCAGGGCCGAAGCCTGCATCATATTGACATCAATGACGCCATTGCCGATGGTCACCACGCGATCCGCGCCCAGGCCAAGCACATAAGCGGCTTTCTCCACACCGCCGCGCCCGACGACCGTCGCCGCGAAGCCCAGCGCCGCGTCGATCTCCGCCTGTTTCCCGTGCGTATCCGCGGTCAGCATATGCACGGTCAGGCGCTCGCGCAGGGCGGCGATGCGCTCAGGGACGCCGGGCAGCAGCTCACCGTCCAGCGCCAGCGTGCCGTTCACGTCAAAGACGGCGTGCTCTAATTGCAGCGCCGCCTTGCCCGGAATCTCAATCTCGATCATAGGCCCCCTCTTTTTCAGCCAGCGTCCCGCACACCGGACCCGACTCGTCGTCATCTTCCAGCAGGTCGCGCGGCAGCAGCGGTTCCGCCAGCGCGTCCGGCTCCAGCACCAGCCCGTCATAGGCCACCGTCAGGCCGCGCGGCTCGTAGTATGCAACCTCGTCCTCATGCCGCCCGGCAGCCTGGTGCACGAAATGGGTTGCCAGCGCGGTTCCCTCCGCCGTCAGGATGCCCTCCGCCCGCAGGCGGGCCGCCGTCTCAACCACCTGGGCCGCGGTCAGGTGCCCCGCGTTGGCGTAATCCGTCTGCCGCCCGATCGTCGCGTCAATGGCCGCCACGTCAAAGCGGTGCCGGCCCAGAGCAGCCCACGTTTCCTCCGGCAGCGGCCCGGTATCGTACAGGTGCAGGTAACCGGCATGCGCCGCCTGCACGCCCAGCAGCAGCGCCTGCAATGTGGCATCGCCGTGCGCCGCCGGGAAGAAGTGCAGCCGGTAGCGCCCCACGAGCTTCGTCGTCCCCGCGCTCACCACCCGCCAGGCGGTGCGCGTCTGCGCCTCGAACCGGGCGCGATCCCAGCCCACCACCTGCCGGTAGAACTCCAGGATGTAGGTCAGCACGTCCTGCGGGGCGTAGACGGTCATCACCGGCAGCTCGGTTTCGTCCACCCCGCCCCGCGCCCAGAAGAACCAGGGGTCCAGGTGGTCACTGTGCCGGTGGGTGATCACGAGTGTGCGCAGGCCGCTGAGCACGATCCCGCTGCGCCGCACGCTGTTGATCACGTCCGGCCCGCAGTCGATCAGCAGGTCATCGTTGATCAGCACCGCCGGGGCGTTCCGCAGGCTCCGGCCCCCGGCGATCCGCGCCGCCGAGCAGTTAGTGCAGCCGCAAAACGGGTTCGGAATGCCCAGTCCGCCGCCTGATCCCAGAATGGTGATACGCATCAGGAACTCACCTGCCTGCTCCTAACGCTGGCCGTGCAGCGTGAGCTGGTAGCGAATCGGATCGCCGCCCAGCGCCCCCAGCGGCACGTCAAAGCGGGCGGACGCGCCCGGCGCCAGCACCCCGTCCCCGATCGGAGCGACAACCACGCCGGTCACACGCTCCAGCGCGTCAAATACCGTAACCACCGCCTGCAGCGCCCGGGCGGAAGCGTCACCCTGGTTCCACACCGTGCCGCGAATGTGCAGCCGCCCGGCGTCGTCATACTCGGCCCGGTCTTCCCATGCGAAGGCATCCGGCGGGTAGAGCGCGGCCAGGGCGGCGGTCGCCTGTTGCGCGCTGCCATGCAATTCGTAACGCGCCGCCAGCCGCGGCCAGCCCGCGTCAAAGCGCAGGTCAAACGGCGCCTGCTCGCCATCCAGCAGGACACTCACCGGAATCGCGGCGGCGGCCTCCGCCAGCAGCCCACCCGCGCCGTCCAGCACGCGAGCGGTCACCTGCACCGCTTCCAGCGGGTAGGCCGCCTGGTTCGCCACCAGCCCGGTAATGTGAAAGCGACCGTCAGGATCCGTCCAGGCCAGCAGGTTGCTGAAGGCCAGGTTCCCGGCGGCCAGGATCAGGTTCTCATCCGCCGCGGGCAGGTCGTCCAGCGTCCCTACCGGCCGCGGCGCGCCGGGGTCCACCCGGTAGCTGTTGACCATCAGCGCCAGAAGCGCGGTAGTGAAGGCGTCATTGCCGGGCACGGCTACCTCAAGAGCGGAGAAAAACGGGCCGTCGCGCTGCATGAAGATATTGACGGGCAGCGCCTCGCCCGGGGCATTGCGGACGGCAGTCACGCGCCAGCTCCCGTCGCCCATCGCGCTCGTGTCGATGACGTCCAGCGCCTGATTATGGGACGCGCGCAGGTAAGCGCCCATCGTCCGGCCGAACGTATCATCGTCAATATCAGCCGCCAGCCGGATGGCGTACACCTGCAGGAGGGGCCGGGTGACTTCCGGGGCAGCGAAGGACATGTGCAGCGCCGGGCCGCGGCTGAGGTCGCCCACCAGCCAGGTTGGCGGCAGTTCCATCGAAAACACGCCGCTGGGATGCGTATACGGGCGGCTCGACTGGACGCCCGGTGTCTCCGGCGACCCCGCCGTGCACCCGGCCAGCAACAGCACGCCGATTACCCGTATCCAGATCGCCCGCACGCCCCATCCTCCCCGCTAACCGCCGCGCAATACCGGCCAGTATACCACCACCCCGGCCCTTTCAAAGCGGCCCGGACCGGGCGCGCGGCGGTCCGATCTGCCCCTCAAATCGCATTCCAACCCGAATCAGTACTGATGCGCTATGTTAGTCTGCACCCCCCAATACTATGCTAGGGATATCGAGTGTCCTCTTACAAGTACGCTGCCCGGTATTCAGCAGAAGTCATCGCAAGGATTATTGCCACATGTACACTCAGAATGAGCTGTTATATCCGCACACCGTCACCGCCCGGCTGCGTGACCTTCACGGCGCAGAATGGCGCGCCCTGATCGACCGGGTGACTTCCCTGCCCGAATCGCACGAAGAAGTGCTGGCCTTCTGCCTGATGATGATCCGGCTGAACGGGTGCATGGCCTGTGAAACCGACAGCTTTCGGGCCATGCGCGGCTGCCTGGCCTGCACCGTCCAGACGCTGCGCCGCTACAAAGGGCCGGACCGCGACCTGATTCGCGTCTA
>CAZGYW010000231.1:0-5154 GCA_964530495.1 uncultured Anaerolineae bacterium | reverse complement strand
CCCCACCCTATCCTACACTCTTTCCCTACACGACGCTCTTCCGATCTGGAAGCCACGCTGTCCGGCACATCCAGCAGCGCCAGGGTCACGCCCAGCATCCCGATCACGGTCAGCATATCGAGCAGGCGTTCCACCACGATCGTGCTCAGCACGGTGAACGCCGGCACGCGCTGTTCGGTCCGGTTCGCCAGGAAAATGCGGGCCACTTCGCCCAGGCGGAAGGGCAGCGCACCGTTGAACAGGTAACTGATGTTGAGGATCGGAAAAGTATGGCGCAGCGGCAGCCGGCCGGAGAGCAGCCCGCGCCAGCGCAGCGCCCGGGTGAGCATACTCAGCCCCAGCAACGCCGCCGATGGCAGCACATAGCCGTACTGCGCCGCCGCAAACGCCGCCTGAATCTGCGCCAGGTCCTGATCCGCCAGCAGCAGCACCAGGATCAGCGCGCTGATCGCTATTCCAATAAAGACTGTATAACGCGATGTCATGTGCGATACCGGTACTCCGCCAGAGCGACGCATTATTATAGCATGCTGGCGGCATAGAACGAGCGGCAATTTCGCGGGGGTTGCCCGGGCGCCCATCCATATCAATACACGCCGTGCGCACGACTTCCCTACCCGGTTCCACCGGCGCGCGATACCCGCGACAATCTTGACAGCCCTCCCGGCCGGCCCTATAATGTCGGGCATAGCACCGATGCGGGTATAGTTCAGCGGTAGAACGTCAGCTTCCCAAGCTGGATGTCAGGGGTTCGAATCCCCTTACCCGCTCTGCTTCCAGGGCCAGGACACACCTCCTGGCCCTTGGTTTTGGGTAAGAGGCCAGGCTGATCATTGTCTTCAGCGTAAGCCCCCGGGACGACTATCCCCGCATCAACATTTCCTCACTGATATAAATAATGTCTTAAAAATGAAGGAGCGACGGTTATTCCGTGTTCAGTCCGCCTATAATAAAGGCGTATTGGCACAGGGTCCGCGCCGGCCCGGCGGACGCCGCTTTCGCGCAACACGCGAGTGACGAGTCCATGACACGCTGTCCTTCCTGTAAACACGAAAATCCGCCCGGTCACCTGTACTGCGGCCTCTGCGGCCAACTCCTTGATCTGGCCACCGTCTCCGCCACGCCTTCAGGACTGAGCACCGGCTACCCCAGGCTGCCGGATGACGTTGCCGAGATGCTGGGCCTCAACGTCGAGCCCGGGTACTTCGGGCCGGAAAGCCAGATCGTCCTGCTGACCGCCAACAGCGTGACCCCCCTCGAATTCAGCATTGCCCCTGGCCAGCCCGTGATCATCGGACGGCTGTCATCCAAACTGCCTGGAGCGCCCTTCATTGACCTCAGTGCCTGCGGGGCATACGAGGCGGGCGTCTCCCGCAACCATGCCGAGATATCCCTGGACAAGACTTCGCTCAGAATCACCGATCTGCACAGCGCCAATGGCACGTTTGTCAACGGCCTGCAGGTTCAGCCGGGAGAATTGCGACCACTGTGCAATGGTGATCGGATCCAGCTCGCCAACCTTAAGCTGCGCATCCTGTTCCGCCACCATTCATAGCCCTGCGAACGGGCGGTCTTCAATCCTGCACAAAGCGGTTGCAGTTTCACACACCACGCGGTAAACACGGATGTATAGCTCTGCCCCACTGACTCCAGAGGATCACCGCATGGACAAGCCAGCATTGCTTCATCAGCTTGAGCGTCGCTTGATCGTCTCGTGCCAACCGGCTGCCCCGTTGAATCAACCGCCCATCATCGCCGCTCTGGCGGAGGCGGCGGTGAATGGTGGCGCGGCCGGCATCCGCGTCAACGGCGCGGCGGATATCGCTGCTGTACGCGCCCGACTGGCGGTGCCGATCATCGGCATCAACAAACAGCGCACGGAGGGCTTTGCGGTCTACATCACCCCCACCCTGGCCGCGGCCCAGGCTGCCATTGATGCCGGGGCGGACATCATCGCGCTGGATGGCAGCCCTTCACCCCGCCCCACCGGGATCACGCTCGCCGCCCTGATCGCGGCCATCCAGGCCCAGGGCTGCCTGGTGATGGCTGACATCTCAACGCTTGAGGAAGGCCTGGCGGCGGCCGCTGCCGGTGCGGATATCGTGGCTTCCACCCTCTCCGGTTACACACCCTACAGCCCTCGCACGGAAGGCCCTGATCTCGATCTGATCGAAGCCCTCGCCACCCGGCTGGACGTGCCGATTATCGCTGAAGGGCGCTACCACACGCCGGATCAGGTGCGCGCTGCCTTCGAGCGGGGAGCGTTCGCCGTTGTCGTCGGGACCGCCATCACCGAAATCGCGGCAGTCACGCGCAAGTTCGCCACCGCCGCGCCAGGGGGCCAGCCGTGAACGGCCGGCGGCTCTTCATCGGCGTCGATGGCGGGGCGTCAAGCACGCTGACCGTCCTGGCGGATGATCGCGGGGAAATCCTGGCCGGCGCGGTGACCGGCCCCTGCAACCACATCGACGAGCCAGGCGGCCCGGAACGCCACTACACCGCCCTCCGCAGCGGCTACGAGAGCGTCATGGATCAGGTCGGGCTGCCCCTGGAAGCCGTCGAGGGTGTATTCCTCGGCCTGACCGGCAAGGGTAACCTGCCGATCATCAACCGCGTGTATGA
Source organism: uncultured Anaerolineae bacterium (assembly GCA_964530495.1). GTDB lineage: Bacteria > Chloroflexota > Anaerolineae > Aggregatilineales > Ch27 > CAZGYW01. Next base: position 2,532 of record CAZGYW010000231.1, on the reverse strand, counting down.
AGGCCGCCAGATCACGCTCCGCCATGACACACTCACCGCCCTGATCGGCGCCATTCCGGAAGGTATCGGGGCGATCATCATCAGCGGAACAGGGTCGGCGGCGTTCGGGCGCAACGCGCAGGGGCAGGAGGCCCTCACCGGGGCGATGGGCTACTACGCCGGGGATGAAGGCAGCGGCTATGACATCGCCCGGAAGGCCATCCGCGCCATCTACCAGGCGGCCGATGGCCGCGCCGAACCGACCCGCCTGACTGAGCTTGTGCTGAGTCACTTCGATTGTCCCGATCTGATGACGCTCCACCAGCGCATCTACAGCGGCGCGCTCACCCGCGACCAGCTGGCTCGCGCCGCCCGGACCGCCAGCGCCGCCGCCCGCGAAGATGACCCGACCGCGCTGCGTATCCTGGGCGAAGCCGGGGCCGACCTCGGCATTGCCGTCGCCACCGTCCTGCGCCGCCTGGGCATGACGGATGGCCCGGTCCCGGTAGCAACCATTGGCGGCGTTTTCGAGGCTGGCGATCCGCTCGTCCAGCCCATGCTGCAGACGATCGCCCGCGTCAATCCCGCCGCGCACCGTGTCGCGCCGCGTTTCATCCCCGCCCTGGGGGCGATCATCCTGGCCCTGCGCCAGGCCGAAATCGCCGTTGATGAGCAGATCCTCGCTACGCTGGAAAGCACCCGGTCCCGGCTGCCGGTCAGCGGCTCCGGCCAGAAGTTCGGCGCGTAGATCCCGCAACGCCGCCAGTCGTGGCCCCGGCTGGCGGCATTCTACCCCCTGCCAGCAGGCAAAGATCACATCCGAAACAACCATAGATAATGCCAGGAGTGTGATAGCTTACACTGTTGGCGATCGGTCAGGATCGATTACGCTAGGCACAGGTGTCAAAGTCGGACTTTTCGAGTCAGGATTCTTAGCGCCAGTTGACCGGAGGAATTGCCAGTATGACGAATAAGCGTGCCGATCTCGAAATCGATCGCAAAGCCCGCGCCTACCAGCACATGCAGCCTGTATCCAAACAGGCTCCGCAGGAGCGCCTGAAGCACTTTGAAGAGATCTACCTGAACTACGAGGCCGAGATCGCGTGTATTGAAGCTGGCCGCTGCATCCAGTGCCCGGATCCGGCACCCTGCCAGCTCGCCTGTCCGCTTGGCAACGACATCCCACTGGCCCTGCGCCTGACGGAAGAAGGCCGCTTTGTGGAAGCAGCCAACGTCTACCGGCGCACCAGCCCCATGCCGGATATCTGCAGCCGCGTCTGCCCGCAGGAGCGACTGTGCGAGGGGTCTTGCACGCACGGCGGCGGTACCAGCGGCGAGCCGGTGCGCATTGGCAAGATCGAGAAGTTCGTGGTGGATTACCAGTTGGCCACGGAAGGCATCCCGCGCGGGACGGTCGCACCGGACACCGGCAAGCACGTGGCCATCGTCGGGGGCGGCCCGTCGGGCCTGGCCTGCGCGGAGAACCTGCGCCGCAAAGGGCACGCCGTTACCGTCTATGACGCCAACCCCTTCCCCGGCGGTCTGATGGTGTATGGCATCCCGGCTTTCAAGCTCAGTAAGGACCGGGTTGCGGCCAAGGTCAAGCAGTTGGAAGACATCGGCATCACCTTCGTCCAGAACACGCGCATTGGCGAGGGCGTCACCCTCCAGCAGATCAGTGACGAATACGACGCGGTGTTTGTCGGCATTGGCGCCAACAAGGAAGTGCCCGCCAAATGGGAAGGCAGCGACCTCAACGGTATCTACCAGGCCGGTGAATTCCTGATCCGGGCCAACGTGCCCAAGCCGCTCCAGCCGGCTGAGTTCATCGCTGAGGAGCGTCCTCCTGTGGTCGGGCGGCGCGTCTTTGTCATCGGCGGTGGCGACACGGCCATGGACTGCGTACGGACCGCCCTGCGCCTGCAGGCCGCCCAGGGCTATACCCAGGACGTCACCTGCGCCTACCGCCGCACCGAGGCTGAGATGCCCGGCTGCCGCGCCGAGCGCACCAACGCCCGCGAGGAAGGCGCCAAATTCGAGTGGCTGACCGCGCCCCGGCGCTTCATCGGTGATGAAAACGGGAACCTGACCGGCATCGAGTTCATCCGCATGCGGCTGGGCGAGCCAGACGCCAGCGGGCGGCGCAGCCCGGTGATCATCGAGGGTTCCGAGTACATTGAGCCGGCAGACACTGTGGCGCTTGCGCTCGGCTACTGGCCGGAGACCCTGCTGAGCGAAACCACTCCCGACCTGGCAACGCATGACTGGGGTCTGATCACGGCCGACAACAAGACCGGCAAAACCAACCTGCCCAACGTGTGGGCCGGCGGTGACGCCGTCACCGGCCCGGACCTGGTCACCACCGCCATCCGCGCCGGGCTGCATGCCGCGGCAGCGATGCACCTCCACCTCAGCGCGGAATAGAACACATCAGTACCAAAGCAACGGGGCGTCTCCGGCACTGGAGACGCCCCGTGTTATTGTCAACCAGGTTGCGCTGAGCGCCGTCACTCACCCCTGAATCTCAACCACCACACCCTCTTCCGCCCAGTT
>CAZGYW010000230.1:1238-5156 GCA_964530495.1 uncultured Anaerolineae bacterium | reverse complement strand
CCATCCGAGGTCATGCGCCCGGCATCATCGTAGACAAAGCCCGTGTTTGAGACCTGATTTCCCGCGTTGAAGGTGTAGTTCGCCGTGGTCGGCGTGCCGTTGACGGTCACCACTTCCTGTGTGCGATTACCCGCCAGGTCGTAGGTGTAGGCATACTGGCGGAAGGCCGTGCCACTCAGGTTGTCACCGGCGTAGTAGTCCGCACTCAGCAGCCGTGAGAGGCCATCGTAGCCATACTGGATGGTGTGCAGGGCATATTCCCCCGTCACCACCAGCTGCTTGAAGGCCAGCCTGTAGCCGCTCGCACTCCGGTTCTGCTCGGCCCGGTTCTTCACCTCCAGGATGTGCGGGCCGCTGCCCTGCAGGGCCAGTGAGATCGCCTCCTCCCCGGCGCTGGCGGCGTAGTTGTCGAAGCCGCGCCACAGCATGCCGTTGACATACACATCACAGATACCGTACTCAGGCCCTACTCCCAGGGTCAGGGTGGCTTCGCCGCCAAAGAAGGCGATGCGCAGTCCCGCGCTGACGTTGTCGCTCACCTTCAGCGCGCCGCTGGTCGTCCACGACCCGCGGTAGTAGTCCACCGCCGCGTCGTCGCTGGCGATGGTCGTCTGCCCGCTCCCCGGCCGGGGCAGCGCCTCAGTGGCGGAGACCCGGTTGCCCAGGGCATCCACCGCGTAGGCGAAGTGGCCCAGCACCTGGCCCCCGGCCACATGCTTCAGCCGGCGCAGCCGGCCACCGGCATCATAGCGATAGCGTGTCCGGAAAGCCGCCGCCCGGTCAATCAGGACCAGCCGCCCGGCCAGGTCGTAGGCATAGGTCACCGCCTGGTCATCCCAGTCGGTCAGGCTCACCAGCTGGCCTTTCTGGTCATAGCGGTAGGTCACGGTCAGGTCGCCGGGCAGGGTCAGCGTGGTGCGCAGCCCGCCGGCATCGTACTCGTAGCTCACCGTCTCCTCGACAGTCTCGTCGCCATCGGTGTCAAAGCCGACCTCTGTCAACCGCCGGGCGGCATCATAACCGTACAGGGTCTCGCGCACCGTGCCCCCGCTGTCCGTCTCGGTCATGGACGCCCGGTTGCCGGCCAGGTCGTAGCCGAAGGCCACATCCGGTGTGAGCCTGGGGCTCTCGCTGAGGTACTGGATGGCGGTCAGGCGGCCCAGGCGGTCGCTGTCACGCTGGGTGGCCTGCCCCAGCGGATCAGTGAGGGTCACCCGCGTCCCGGCCCCGCCGCTGAGGGCGCTGTAGACCGTGCTCCAGCTCTTGCTGAGCGGGTTGGTCAGCCCGGTGCGCCGGTTCAGCTTGTCGTAGCTGTAGCCGGTCTCGTTACCCCGCGGGTCGGTCAGAGTCGTGCGACGGCCCACCAGGTCCAGGGCCACCGTTACGATGACGTTGGTGTCGTTGTTCGTGCCATGCGGGATGTTGACACTGCTGCCATCTTCCCAGTGGTCGGTATCCCATTCCCAGTTCGCTGGATCGGGGTCGATACCTGTACCATCGTAGTTCTGGACCACACGCACCAGGCGGCGCAGGTCGTCATAAACGTGGACGGTCACATGGCCCGCCGGATCGGTCCGGCTGAGCACCTGGCCATCTTTGGCATACACTGTGGCGGTCGCATTGCCCGCCGGGTCGGTGACCGTCACCGGGCGACCCAGGGCATCCAGCGCGTAGGCGGTGATGAGGTCGCGGTCGGCCCGACGCCCGTGGTCTGGCCGGGTATACAGCCAGTTGCCCTGCGTATCCTGCTCATCCGGAGCGTAGACGTCCTGCGCGGCATCGTAGGTGCAGTTGCGGATGACCCGCAGTACCCGGCCGCCCTTGTCGTAGCAGGTCCAGTCGGTGCTGGCCAGGACGGTCCCCGCCGCCCGCGTTATCGTCTGCCGCCGCCCGGCGGCGTCATAGGTGAACGTCGTCCGCGTGCCGCGCGCATCAACCGTTACGGCGACCTGGCCGCCTTTGGTGTAACCGGTCAGGCTGATCAGGTCCTCGTCCGGCTGACTCTCCTGGAAGACTCCATCCCTATCGTTGGCGATGGTCTTCACCCGCCTTCCGGCCCGGTCGTACTCGTGCCGCGTGACCACCCCGGCGTTGTCGCGGGTCTGGACGACCCGCCCGGCCAGGTCATAGGCGCTGTGGCTGATGACATTCCGGTCATTGGCCGTGCCATGGGGAATGGGGTGGCTGCTGCCATCCTCCCAGCGCGTGTTGGTGACAGACCACTCCCAGCCGGCCAGGTCGGGGTTAATGATCCCATCATCGTAGAAGTTGGCCACACTCAGCCCGCGGCGGCCCAGGCGGTCATAGCGGTAGTGGGTCGCGTTGCCATGCGGGTCGGTGGTCACCGCGACCCGTCCCTGCGCATCGTAGGCGGTCTCCGTGACCCGGTCTTCATCCGCGTTGCTGCCAACGGTGTAGCCGCTCAGGTCGGGGTCACTGGCGATATCGTAGTCATCATCGCTGGCGTTGCGGATCACCTTCACCTGGCGGTTCAGGGCATCGTAACCGTACAGCGTCCAGCGATTGAGCACATCCTGTGTCTTCTGGACGCGTCCTTCAGCATCGTACACAGTACGAACGATGCGGTTCCGGTCGTGGTCGCCGTGATCGATGGCCGTGCCATCGCTCTTTTCCCACCGCTTGTCGGTTGTGCCATCCCAGATCCACTGGTCAGGCGCTTCGCCGTTGTCCACGTAGTTCTGCACAGTGTCTGTCTGCCGCCCGAAGCCATCGTAGGCGTAGCGGGTCAGGATTCCCAACGGGTCCTGACTGCTCTGGACACGCCCCTGGCTGTCATAGATGGTTTCGCTGATCAGGTCCGCATCAGCCGCCGAGGATGCGGTATAGCCGCTCAGATCCGGGTCGCTGGCGATATTGTAGTCATCGTCGCTGGCGTTACGCACGACCTTGACCTGCCGCCCCAGGCCATCGAAGCCGTACAGCGTCACGTTACCGAGGGCGTCCGTGGTGCGAATCACCCGCCCCATAGCATCATAGACGGTCTCGGCGATGAGGTCCCGGTCCAGAGCGGCGGATGGACTGTAGCTGGCCGACCGTGGGTCATTGGCTGCTGTATAGCCGGTATCTCCCGGATTCAACGCTACGGTCGCTTCGTCTTTGGCGCTGCGCACGGTCTTCACCGGCCTGTTCAGGGCGTCGTAGACGGTAAAGGTCATCCTCCCCAGGGCATCCACAGTCTTGACCAGGTTGCCGTTGGCGTCGTAAGCCTGCTCCGTCACGATGTCCTGGTTGGGCACTTCAACCGCTGGATAGGCGCTCAGGTCGGGGTCGCCACCGGTGCCGTAGGTGTTGTCATAGGTCGTCTGGCGCGCGTTTTGCACTGTCTTGACCAACCGGTCGGCATCATCGTAGCCGTAGAGGGTGACATTGCCCATCACGTCCGTCTGGCTGCGGACCAGTCCGCGCTCATTGAACACAGTGTCGGTCACCAGGTTTTCGGTGTTGTCCGCGCCGTGATCGAAAGCGCTGTGGGCGGCGGTGTACGGGTTGGAGATGCTGGCATCGGCCACGTAGCTGGCGATGGTCCGCGTCACCCGATTGAGCGCATCATAGACGGTGAGCGTCGTCTGGGCGAAGCCCGATCCAGCCAGCGTGGTGGTGGTGGCCACTCGCCGACCCAGGGCATCGTAGTCATGCGTGGTGACGTGGTTCGCGTCAGGACTGCTCGAGTCATAGAGCGCCGCCGCTTCCGCCGCGGTGGTGGGAGCGGGCGAAGAACCCGGCTCGTAGTTGCAGATGCTGGCCACGACGTTGTCGGCAGCGTCGTACACCGTGCGTGACCTGGTGCAAGTGCCAAATGTCGAGTTCTGGTTGACCTGGATCACCCGGCCGCAGGTATCGTAGAAGTAGGTCGTCTCCCGGTCACGGCTGGCGTCGCCCGGATACTTCTGGGTGACC
>CAZGYW010000230.1:0-1228 GCA_964530495.1 uncultured Anaerolineae bacterium | reverse complement strand
CTGTAGTAGCTGCGGGTGGTTTCCTGCAGCACAGTCTGACCATCGGCGGGGTCCAGCAGCTTCTCGCTCAGGAGGCGGCCCTGCGTGTCGTAGGTGAACGACTGCCAGCGCAGGACGGTGCTCTCATCGTTGTCGATGACCTTGATCACCGTGGGCAGGCGGGGGTTGTTGGCGTCGCCGTAGGTGTACTGGGTAACGCGACCCTCCGCGTCGGCGCTGGCCGTGAGGCGATCCTGAGTGTCGTAGGTGAAGCGGACACCATTCCCCAGCGGATCACTGACATAGTCCAGGTGTTGGCCAGCGCTGTCCCACCACAATGTGGTAGTCTGGCCCCTGGCATCCGTGGAGTCGATCGGGCGCAGTGTACTGGCGTAACCCTGCCGGATCACGTTCCCGGCAGGATTCTCAGGCCCGGCATAGAGATCGCCCTGGAAGTGATGGATTGTGCTACATCCAGCAGTCTCCTCAGTGGTGACATTTTGGCCGCCCGCCTGAAACGTGTAGGTGGTGGTCAGGGCGGCGTCGCCCCGCTGTTGGATGAGACTGGTCACGCTCAGGTCAGATTCGAGGATCGAGACCGAGTCCACGAAGAACTCCGCCGCACTGCTCACTGCTGTAAACTGCAGCCGGCGGCCTGTGCCCGCAGTGGTGGGGGTATAGACCACCCGCAGTGTCTCCCAGGCGCCGGTACCGGTCGATGTCTGGGCCGGAACTGGCTCACTGGAGACACTCATCTGGACGCTACCACTGACCGGGTAGACTCGGGCGGTAATGATGTAGGTCTGGTCAGCCGCCAGGGTAAAGAGATTGCCCTCAATCCCTTCTGCGGCAGCATCCGCGACCACCCGGCGACTGTAGCTGCCGTTGTCCACCGGGCTAGTGGACCGTTCGTTGGTGAGGGGCTCAGCTCCTGGAATAGCGGTCCAGTCACTGTCGCTCTCCATATTGCCGTTAACCGCCAGTTCAGTGCCTTGCATAGTATAAGTCACCGCCTCTAGCGCCAGGACGCCGTCCGCCACCCTGTCTCCGGTGGTATCCACACTGGGGGAGTGGCGCTCGATGAGGAAGTTCAACTGGCGAATATCGTTTTCGTTCAACGCCTGACCGTAGTAATCGTAGGTCCACACCGCTCCGCGTACATCCTGAACCGTGCTGAGCAGGCTGGTGGTGTCATCCACGATAAGATCGGAAGAGCACACGTCTGAACTCCAGTCACGAGATTCCATCT
>CAZGYW010000229.1:0-5189 GCA_964530495.1 uncultured Anaerolineae bacterium | reverse complement strand
GACGTGTGCTCTTCCGATCTGTGAGCTGCCGCCGGGACCCGACTACCGCTGGCTGGGCGAGGATACGGCACAGTGGATTGCTGAGATTGTTGCTGCTGCGGCAGGGCAGGAAGTAGCCTGTGCCGTGCCTGGCTATCTGGATGGCGACCGGGCGTTCGTGGACCGGCTTGCGGCGCTGGCCCGCGAACAGGGTGTTGCGCTGCGGGTGATTGATCACCCGGTCGCTCTGGACGCGCTGCTTGGCGCGCTGCCAGGCGGGCAGCCGGCCGGACTCCAGGTGTTCACCGCCGCGGCGCTGGCTGCCATGTACTATCCCCAGGCCAATCCCGCGTTCCCGCTGCTCATTACCGGCATAACCACAGCCGATCTGGTTGAGCGCATCACGGCGCTCCTGCTCAAGCAGTACACGCCTGAGCATGAGGTCTGGCTGCTGACGCCGGGGCCCGCCGGGGATTTCACGCGGGTTGGGCTTGCGCTGGCCGAACTCGACCAGGTGAATTCTGGCGCGCTGTCGCATCTCTACGTCCCTCGCGGCGCGGCGCTGGGTGGGTTCGAGAGCCTGCAGGAGACGATGGCCCGCCTGCGCGCGCCGGATGGCTGCCCCTGGGACCGCGAGCAGGATCACCAGACGCTGCGCCCCTACCTGCTGGAAGAGACTTACGAAGTGCTCGACGCACTGGATCGCAATGACAACCAGGCGCTGGAAGAGGAGCTGGGTGACCTGCTGCTGCAGATTGTGTTCCATGCCCAGGTGGCGATTGACCGGGACGAGTTCCGCATGCCGGACGTGCTCCAGCATATCAACGCCAAGCTGATCCACCGCCATCCGCATGTGTGGGGCGATGTGGATGTCAACGACAGCGCTGATGTGACTCGTAACTGGGAGGCGATCAAGAAGCAGGAACGCAGGGATAACGGCAAGGCGCGGGCTTCGCTGCTGGATGGCATTTCGAAGGCGCTCCCGGCGCTGGCGCAGGCTTACAACTACCAGGCCCGCGCGGCGCGCGTCGGGTTCGACTGGGATCGCATCGAGCCGGTGATCGATAAGGTCCGCGAGGAGATCACGGAGATCCAGGCCGCGCCGGATGCCGAGCAGCGCGCGAAAGAGATCGGCGACCTGCTCTTCGCCCTGGTGAACTGGATCCGCTGGGAAGGCGTGGAGCCGGAGACCGCGCTGCGCGAAGCGAACCAGCGCTTCTACCGGCGCTTTCACTACATCGAGCAGGCGGCGGAACAGGCCGGGCGCGTGCTGGCGGAAATGTCCCTGGCGGAGATGGATGCGCTGTGGGATGAGGCCAAAGCGCGGGGCCTGTAACGCACTGTCAGGATCGATTTCGACTGCAATGGAGGAATGACGATGCACATCGTGTTGGTCTATGTTCATGTCAAGCCGGAGCATCTGGAAGCCTTCAAGGCGGCATCGCTCGACAACGCATCCAACAGCGTTCAGGAGCCGGGGATCGCGCGCTTTGACGTTATCCAGCAGCAAGACGACCCAACCCGCTTCGTGCTGGTGGAGGTCTACCGCGACGCGGAAGCACCTGCCCGCCACAAAGAGACCGCCCACTACCTGCGCTGGCGCGACACGGTGGCCGATATGCTGGCCGAGCCGCGCTATGGCGTGAAGTACGACAATGTCTTCCCGGATGATCGGGGCTGGGGGTAAGCGAATGCGCTTCGAGTTTGCGACAGCAGCGCGGATTGTGGTTGGCGCGGGGGCGCTCAGGGACGCCGGACACCTGGCCGCCGGGCTGGGGCGCCGGCCCCTGGTGGTGATCGGCGCGCGGGCTGCGCGGGTCGCGCCGCTGCTGGATCTGCTGCGCGCCGCGGGCCTGACGCCAAAGCTGTTTGCTGTTGACTCAGAGCCGACAACCGATCTGGTGCGCGCCGGCAGCGAACAGGCGCGGGGGGCGCAGTGTGACCTGGTGATCGGCTTCGGCGGCGGGAGCGCGCTGGACGCGGCCAAAGCCATCGCCGCGCTGACGACCAATCCCGGCGATCCGCTGGATTACCTGGAGGTGATCGGGCGCGGCCAGCCGCTGACGGCGCCGCCGCTGCCGGTCTTCGCCATCCCCACCACTGCCGGGACCGGCGCGGAAGTGACGCGCAACGCTGTGCTGCTCTCGCCGGAACACCGCCAGAAGGTCAGCCTGCGCAGCGCGCTGATGCTGCCCCGCGTGGCGCTGGTTGACCCGGAGTTGAGCTATTCCATGCCGCCGGAGGTGACCGCCAGCACTGGCATGGATGCGCTGACCCAGGTGCTGGAGCCGTTCGTTTCCCACCGGGCCAACCCGCTGACCGATGGGCTGTGCCGGGAAGGGATGATCCGCGCGGCGCGCTCGCTGCGCCGGGCGTATGCGCAGCCCGATGATGCCGCGGCGCGGGAGGATATGGCGGTCGCCAGCCTCTTTGGCGGGCTGGCGCTGGCCAACGCCGGGCTGGGCGCGGTGCATGGCTTCGCCGGGGTGCTGGGCGGGATGTTCCCCGCGCCGCATGGCGCGGTTTGCGCCCGCCTGCTACCGCCGGTGATGGCGGCTAACGTCCGGGCGCTGGCGGAGCGCGACCCGCACCACCCGGCGCTGGCCCGCTACGACGAAATCGCCCGCCTGCTGGCCGGGGACCTGTCCGCGTCGGCCGTCGATGGCGTGGCCTGGGTGGAAGCCCTGGGCCGCGACCTGGGGATTCCGGGGCTGGCCGCCCATGGCCTGACTGCGGACGACTTCCCGGCGGTCGTCCGGGCCGCCAGCGGAGCCAGCTCCATGAAGGCCAACCCGCTGCCGCTGACGGAACCGGAACTCACCACGATCCTGGAGCAGGCCCTCTAGGAAGCGAAAAGCCCGCCTGTGGTCTATCCGGCGGGCTTTTTTGTCGGGAGTGGAGCGCTCACGAACCAGAACTTTTGCCCCCACCGACGCCCTGCCCGCGCACGCTGCGTGGATCCAGCGCATCGCGCAGCCCGTCACCGAGCAGGTAGAAGCACATCACCGCCACCGAGATCAGGATGCCGGGCCAGATCACAAGGTGCACGCCTTTGGCGAAGTACGTGCGCGAGTTGGTGAGCATGGTGCCCCACGATGAAGTGGGAGGTTGGATGCCCAGGCCCAGGAAGCTCAGACCGGACTCAGCCAGGATCAGCGAGCCGCCATTGATGGCCAGATCGATGATGACGATCGGGAGCAGGTTGGGCAGCAGGTGGGTGAGCATGATGCGCCAGTGCGGCGCGCCAATCGAATGGGCGGCCATCACGAAATCGCGCTCCCGCAGGGCAAACACCTGCCCGCGCACCAGGCGGGCCGTTCCTACCCAGCTCAGCAGCGCCAGGATGAGGATCAGCACCTGGGGAGAAGGTGACCAGATGCTGGCCGCGATCAGCAGCAGGAACATCGAGGGGATTGACGTCAGCGTGGTCACCAGCCAGACGAAGACGTCGTCAATGACTCCGCCGTAATATCCGGCGATGATTCCAAGCGTCACTCCGATCAAGATCGACAGGATGCTGGCCGCGTACGCGATGCTGAGCGATACCCGGCCGCCAATCATCAGCCGCGCGAACTGGTCGCGGCCGAGCTGATCCGCGCCGAGCAGGTGGCCGTCTTCCCCGGGGGCTGCGTATTTGTCAATGACGTTGGTATCGTTGGGATCAAGGCCGAAGAAGTGGCTGGCGAGTGGCGGGCCGAGGAAGCTGATCACGGTCAGCATAGCCAGTATGATGATCGCGATCATCGTCAGCCGGTCGCGCCACAGGTGGGCGAGCGCATCCTGCCAGAGCGAGCGTGACCGGTACTGTTCTTCGGCCAGGCTGATCACGCCGGAGGCTTCAGGTGAGGTTGTGGTGCTCATGGCGCCTCCTCTAGCGCAGCCGGATGCGCGGGTCGACCAGCGCGTACAGGATATCGGAGACCAGCAGCCCGCCGATGTAGAGCACCGCGCTCATCACCACCGAGCCCATGATCAGCGGGTAGTCACGCTCGAATACGGCGTTGACCACCAGGCGGCCCATGCCCGGCCAGGAGAAGATCGTCTCCACAATAACCGCGCCACCCAGCAGGAACCCGATCGCCGGGCCGATGAAGGTGGCCACGGGCAGCAGGGCATTGCGCAGGGTGTGCCGCCACCATACGGCGTTGTTACTCAGGCCCTTAGCGTGTGCGGTGCGGATGTAATCCTGGCTGAGCACTTCCAGCGCCTCGGTGCGCAGGAAGCGTGAAATGCTGGCAATCGTTCCCATCGCCAGCACGGAGACCGGCATGATCATGTAGGGCAGGTTGTCGAGAAAAGTGGCGTTGGGGTTGCTCAGATCGCGCATGCCCGCGATGGGCAGCACACCCAGCCTGACGCTGAAGACGATGATCAGGATGAGGCCCAGCCAGAAGCTTGGCAGCGCGTTGCCGATCACGGAGAACAGGCGCGCGAACTGGTCAAACCAGCGGCGGTGGTTGACCGCCGCCAGCAGCCCGAGGGGAATGCCTACCACGTACCCCAGGACCAGCGCCGTCAGCGTCAGGCGCAGCGTGGCCGGGATGCGCTCCATCAGCAGGTCCCACACCGGGCGCTTCTGCATGATGGAACTGCCCAGGTCGCCACGCAGGAAGCCGCGCCGGATGCCGGGCGTCTCGCCCACGCCGTCACCATCCACGTCAATTGTCGTCCAGTCATTGCCGACCAGCCAGTAGAGGTACTGCACCAGGGGCGGCTTATCCAGCCCGAGCTGGCGGCGCAGCCGGGCTTCCTCCGCCGGGGTGGTGTCTGGCTGCTGGAAGGTGATCAGGTCGATTGGATCGCCGGGTGCGGAGAGCATCAGCAGGAACGAGATCAGCGTGATCCCAAAGAGGGTAGGGATGGCCTGCACCAGGCGGCGGATCGTATAGGCGGTCATAGTCTGGCCTTTGTGGTCGTTGACACAAAAAGCCCATTCTGTGGGCGTAACAATGCAGGGGCTTAGCAACAAGCCCCTGCATTTGACGCACAAACAGGGTGAGCGGGTTAGCCTGCGATCCGCGGGCTACTCGGCAAGCGTCCAGTTCTGGATGAAGTTATACTCGCTGCCTTCGCCGCCCAGCGGGGTTGGCACGAAGCCCTCGACCCGCTTGCTGACCACCAGGTAGTCATAGGTGACGAAACCCCAGTCGCCGACGTAGACGTTGTCCACCCCGATCTGCTGGATCTGGTGGTAGTACGGCGCGCGGTCT
>CAZGYW010000228.1:1770-5193 GCA_964530495.1 uncultured Anaerolineae bacterium | reverse complement strand
ACTCACGCTGATCCTGGGGCTGCTGGCGATTCCGATCGTCCTGCTCTACATGCTGCGCCTGCGCCGTTACGAGGCGGAGGTCAGCAGCACGTACCTGTGGCGCCAGCTCCTGCAGGATCGGGAGGCCAACGCCCCCTGGCAGCGCCTGCGCCGTAACCTGCTCCTGCTCCTGCAACTGCTCACCCTGGCCCTGCTGGTCGTGGCCCTGATGCGCCCCTTTGTGGCGATCCCCACCGTAACCACCGGCCGGACGGTGCTCCTGCTGGACGCTTCCGCCAGCATGAACGCAACCGACGTGGCCCCCTCCCGCTTCGAAGCCGCCCGCCAGGAAGCGCTGGCCCTGGTCGGCGCCCTCAGCGCCGGGGACAGCATGACGGTCATCCGCGTGGCAGACGTGGCGGAGGTGCTGGCCGGCGCCACCAGCGACCGCACCCTGCTGCGTAACGCGATCCTGGCGGCGGGGCCCTCCCGCGCGGAAGCGGATTGGTCAGGCGCGCTGACGCTGGCGGCGGCGGGCGCGGTCGGCGCGGAGGCGTTCAGCATCGTCCTGATCAGCGACGGCGGCCTGCCCACCGACCTGCCCACGATCCCGGGCGAGTTCCGCTACATCCCGGTGGGGGCCGCCGGTGACAACGTGGCGATCACGGCACTGGCGGCGCGGGCGCGTCCCGGTGAAGTGCCGCAGGTCTTCGCCGAGCTGACCAATTTCGGCAGCCGGGAGACGGAAGCGATCCTGGGCCTGGAAGTGGACGGCGCGCTGGCGCGCGCCCAGCGCTTCACCCTGCCGCCGCTCAGCGTCCGCGAGGTGTTCTTCACCGACCTGGAAGGCGACTATACCACCCTGAGCGCCAGCCTGACCCGTCCCAGTGGCGCGACCGTCCCCGATCATCTGGCCCTCGATGACCGGGCCTGGACGGTGTACAACCCGGCGGGGGCCGGTCGCGTGCTGCTCATGACGCCGGGCAACATCTACCTGCGCCAGGCGCTGACCAGCCTGCCGGGTATTGAGGCGTTTCAGGGGCAGATCGCCAACGGGCTGCCCACGGATCAGGCCTTTGACCTGTACGTGCTGGATGGCTGGCTGCCGGAAGATGGCAGCCTGCCGCCCGGCGACCTGCTGATCATCGATCCGCCGCACAGCACGACTCTGTTCCAGGTGGCCGGGCGCAGCGTGGAAACGGACAGCCCGCGCGTGGCCCGCGACGATGCCCGCACCCGCTACGTGAACTTCGACAACGTGAACCTCCTGGACTTCAAAGTGCTGGAGGGCGCGGACTGGGCCGACCCGCTGGTTACGGTGGCCGGCGGGCCGCTGCTGCTGGCCGGGACGGTCGACGGGCGGCAGGTGGCCGTCCTGACCTTCGACCTGCACCGCTCCGACCTGCCGCTCCAGATCGCGTGGCCGATCCTGCTCGCCAACCTGCTGGAGTGGTACACGCCGGCGCGGACGGTCGCCACGCCGGAAGGGCTGCCCGTCGGCGCGACGCTGGCCCTCAGCCCGCCCTTTGAGGCCGACCGGGTGCGCATCACCCGCCCGGACGGGCAGACGGCCACGATCCTGATCGGGCAGGACCCGCCGATTTACACCGAAACCGCGCTGCCTGGCCTGTATACGGTCGAGACCTACGCCGGGGAGACGCTCCTGGGGAGCGAGGTTTTCGCCGTCAACCTGTTCGCGCGGCTGGAGAGCCTGATCACCCCGGCTTCACAACTGGCAATCGGCGCGGCCCGGGTGGACGAGGCGGCGCGGGAGGAGCCGGGCCAGCGCGAGTTCTGGCCGCTGGTGGCGCTGGCGGCCCTGGCCCTCCTGATGCTCGAATGGTGGCTGTACCAGCGCCAGACGCGCTTCCCCCGGCCGGAGCAGGTCTGGGCCGGGCGGCGCGCGCAGCCGCGCTGATCTCACTGACGGAGGCGATTCTTCGGTATGGCGACATCGTACACGATCACGCTGACCCATGACCCGGCCCGCCTGGAGGCGCTGCGCGACGAGTGGATCGCGCTCCAGGCGCGCAGCCGCAACCGGACGATCTACCAGACCCCGGACTGGGTGAGCGTGTGGTGGGCGCACTTCGGGCCGCCGGATGCGCTGTGGCTGGTGGAAGCGCGCGGCCCGGACGGGCGGCTGGCCGGGTTGGCCCCGCTGATGCTGGCCGATTACCACCCGCTGGCCGGCATCAGCCTGCGCCAGCTCCAGTTCGTCGGCGCGTCCGCCGCCTTCGACCACCTGGACTTCATCATCGAGGAAGGCGCGGAGGCGGCCATCGTCCCCCTGATCCTGGACCGGCTGCGGGCCGAGTCCGGCCGCTGGGATACGGCCTGGTTCTCCGCCCTGGCGGAAGAGTCGCCGGCCCTTGCCCTCCTGCGCGGGCAGGGCATCCCCTGGCGGGAGGACGAGCCGACCTGCTGCCCGGCCATCGCCCTGCCGGAAAGCTGGGAGGACTTCCACGCCAGCCTGCCCAAGCGCAAGCGCCGCAACCTGCGCCGGGCCCACGCTAAACTGGACGAGGAGCATCCCGGCGCGTGGCGTGTTGAGCGCGTGAGCGACCCGGCGGAGGTGGACGCCATGATGGTCGAGATGATGCGCCTCCACCAGGCCAAGTGGCGCGCCCTGGGCAAGCCCGGTGGCTTCGCGGACGCGCCGACAACCGCTTTTCACCGGGCGATCGCGGCCCGGCTGGCGGCGCAGGGGCGGCTGTGGCTGTTCCGCTTCGTGATTGGGGAAGCGGTCGCCGCGATCGAGTACGCCTACGCCTTCGACGGGCGGGTCTATGCCTACGCTTCCGGGGTGGAAGCCGCGCAACTGGACTACAGCCCCGGCCAGATGCTGATGGAGCACATGATCGGGGAGGCCATCCGCCAGGGGATGCACACCTACGACTTCCTGCGCGGGGATGAGGAGTACAAGTTCTTCTGGCAGGCCGAATGCCATTTTGATCACGGGTTACGCTGGGCGGCCAGCCCCCGCGCGCGGGCGGCCCGGACCGCGATCGACCTGGCGGGTGCGGCCTGGCGGCGGGGCAAGACGCTCCTGCCGGCGGGGTTACGCAAGCGCCTGCGCCGCGCGGCCTCCGGCGCGCCGGAAAGCCCGGCACCTGACGCCGATACTGAGGGAGACAGCGATGACCGGTAGTGCCGAAAAGCCCCAGCCGCCGCGCGTGATCATCTGCATCGGCGAGCACTGCGACGCCGCCGGGGCGGGCAAGCGCCTCTACGAGCGCCTGGCCGCGCTGCTGGACGAGTACGATTTCTTCGACCCGCCCTTCAAGCTGCGCACCGCCAACTGCTTCGACATGTGCGACGACGGGCCGAACATGGTGATCTACCCCGGCAACCGGCGCTTCAACCACCTGACCGAGGAGTCCGTGGTCGAGGTCGTCCGGCGCGAGGTGCTGGACGCAGCCCCGCAGCGGCCGCTGGTGGATG
>CAZGYW010000228.1:0-1760 GCA_964530495.1 uncultured Anaerolineae bacterium | reverse complement strand
ATACGACAGCTCACATTCGATGATTGGTTGACGCAAGAATCGGATGATGGTTTTCTAGAGACCTCATAACGTGATCTTCACGAACCCGCTGGCGCTGCTGTTGCTGCTGGCCCTGCTCCCGGCCATTGCTTTCCTCGGCTGGCCGCGGCTGGCGTTCCGCCGCCGCCGGGACGCCGCCAGCCTGGCGCTGCGCCTGCTGATCGTGACCCTGATCGTGCTGGGGCTGGCCGGGCTGCACGTCACCCGCGCCGCGGAAAAGCTGGCGGTCGTCTTCCTGGTGGACGTCTCCGACAGCATGGACGCCGCCGCGCAGCAGGCCGCCTTCGACCATGTGCGCGAGGCCATGGCCGAGGCCGCGCCGGAAGACAGCACCGCCGTGATCCTCTTTGGCGGCAACGCCCTGGTGGAGCGCCCCATGCTCCCCGGCCGCGAGCTGGGCGCGATCGGCTCGATGCCCACCCCGCTCAACACCGACCTGGCGGAAGCGATCCGGCTGGGGCTGGCCCTCTTCCCGGCGGACGCCGCCCGGCGGATGGTGATCCTCAGTGATGGGGTGGTTACGGTGGGGGACGCGCCGGAAGCCGCCCGGCTGGCCGCCGCCGCGGGCGTGCAGATCGACTTTGTGCCCTTCAGCCGCCAGCCCGCGCCGGAAGTCGCCGTGACCGACGTGCAGGTGCCCTCCCGCCTGAACGTGGACGAGCCGTTCGAGATCGCCTACACCGTCACCAGCGAGATCGACACGCCCGCGCAGGTCACGCTTCAGGCCGGGGGGCAGACCATCGCCCGCGCCCGGGTGAGCCTGGAGCGCGGCGAGAACCGCTATTTCTTCCGGTTGGATACCGGCTTCCCCGCCACCGGCTTCAGCGACATCCAGGTGCAGGTGGAGCCGCTGGAGACGGGTTCGGACGGCTTCTACCAGAACAACCGCCTCTCCGCCTTCACGGAGATCACCGGCCCGGCGCGGGTGCTGATGGTCTCCCGCACCGGGGAGGAGGGCGCGGCGGAGCGCGCGCACCTGCTGCCCGCCCTGCAGGAGCTGGGCCTGACGGTTGACCTGGTGACGCCGGGCGAGCTGCCAATCGGCCTGGCCCCGCTCAGCGCCTACGCCAGCGTGATCCTGGTCAACGTCCCGGCGGCGGATCTCTCCCCGCTGCGGATGGAGGCGCTGCGCAGCTACGTGCGCGACCTGGGCGGCGGGCTGGTCGCCATCGGCGGCGACCGCAGCTACGGCGTGGGCGGCTACTACCGGACACCGCTGGAGGATGTGCTGCCGGTGGAGATGCAGCTCAAGGATCAGGAGCGCATCCCGGCCCTGACCATGCTGTTCGTGATCGACACCTCCGGCTCGATGAGCGCCGTCGGCCCCAGTGGCTTCACCAACCTCGATCTGGCCAAAGAGGCGATCATCCGCTCGGTGGACCTGCTCAGCCCGGTTGACCGGGTGGGCGTGGTCGGGTTCGACAGCAGCGCCTCGTGGGTCCTGAATCCCGTTACGGTAGAAGACCCGGCCGCGATCCAGGTCCAGGTCGCCACGCTGCGCCCCGGCGGCGGGACGGACATCCTGGCCGGGGTGCGGGCCGCGGCCGCTTACGTCCCGAACGATCCCTCCACCGTCAAGCACGTGATCCTGCTCACCGATGGCGGGGCCAATCCCAGTGGCATTGTGGAGACCGTCCAGCTGATGCGCATCGAGCACAACGCCACGACCACGGTGGTAGCCATCGGTGACAACTTCGCCCCGTTCCTGCAGGATGTGGCCG
>CAZGYW010000227.1:0-5205 GCA_964530495.1 uncultured Anaerolineae bacterium | reverse complement strand
TGAATGTGGACGGGATTGGGCCAGCCACTCTGGAAGCAATTGAAGCGTTCGTTTCGCTGGAATTACGCTAGGCAAGGCGCAGGCCAGTGGTCTGATCAAACAGATGTACCTGGTCAGGCATGATCTTCAGCGTGACTGTTTCGCCGGTAGACACCGGGCTGTCAATGTCTGCGCGGATCACAATTGGCCGCTTGCCAAGGTGGGCGTGAACGAGCTGTGCCCGATCGCTGTGCAGGACCTCCACCAGATCGACGGTTGCCTGTAGCGCACCATCCGCCTGGAGCATAACGTGCTCCGGACGCACGCCCAGAACCAGCGGCGTGCCCTCCGGAAGATCATTTCGAACCGGGCCCCACGTGAATGACTGGCCGTTCCACATACCGTTTTCCAGCCTGCCCTGAAAGAGGTTCATCGGTGGCGACCCAAGAAAGCCCGCTACGAATACATTGCGCGGCGTATCGTAGAGCTGGCGATGCGTGCCGATTTGTTCGAGGCTGCCTTGATTCAGAATGACAATGCGATCCGATAGCGCAATGGCTTCGGTCTGGTCGTGGGTGACGTAAATGCTCGTCACCTCGAATTTCTGCAGGAGGCGCTTAAGCTCTGCTCTGGCGCTGGTGCGAAGCTTGGCATCAAGATTGGAGAAGGGTTCGTCAAAGAGGAACACGCGGGGCTCGCGAGCCAGACAACGCGCAATCGCCACCCGCTGGCGTTCGCCGCCGGAGAGTGTGGGGGGCTTGCGGCTAAGCAGCGGGTCCAGGTCGATTCGCATCATTCGTGAGATCTCGCGAACCCGTTCCGGAATTTCCTGCTCGCGCTTGCGGAGCCGCAGGAAAAATCCGATGTTGTCTACGCTCGGCAGATGCGGGTAAAGCGCGTAGCTCTGAAACACCATCCCGATTCCGCGTTCCGCGACCGGAATGTCCTGGAGAAGGACATCATTGAAGAAGACCTCGCCGCTGGTGGGTTGCTCCAGCCCGGCTGCCACGCGCAGGAGGGTGCTCTTGCCGCAGCCCGATGGCCCGAGCACACTCAGAATCTCGCCCGGGCGGACCGTCAGGCTGATGTCGTTGAGGGCGATGACAGGGCCAGAAGGCTCGTGAGGGCTTGTTCCCATCACCCGGCTGCTTGAGAAGTGAGTGGTATCGCCAAAGCGCTTGGTGACATGGCGCAGAGTGATGGAAGTCGGCGCAGTTCTGGGGCCACTTTGTATGCTCATGACCAGGACACCTGCTGGGTTGGCATTGGTAGACCTGCAATGGGACTCTTGTGTTTTCGCAAGTCTGGCTTTACTATCTGGCGCGTTGCGTTGATTATACCCCGTTGAGGATGCCGGCGTGGACCAAATCGATTTGCGCAGTGATACTGTTACATGGCCAACGCCCGCGATGCGCGAGGCAATGGCGAACGCTGTCGTGGGAGATGATGTCTATGGTGAGGATCCCACGGTCAACGAGTTGGAAGCCGTGACGGCGGCGATGTTTGGCAAGGAAGCTGCGCTCTTCGTTGTCAGCGGGACAATGGCGAATCTGGTGGCCATCCTCGCGCAATGTGGGCGCGGCGATGAAGCCATCCTGGGGGACAAGGCCCACACCTTCAATTATGAAGTTGGCAGCATCGCTGCGCTGGGCGGGGTGCAGCCGCATCCGATCGCTGTGCAGCCGGATGGGACGTTCCGCCTTGACGATATTCGTGCCGCCATCCGCGATAGCAGTAACGTGCATTATCCGGTTACCCGGCTCATCGCCCTGGAGAATGCGCAGTGCGGCGTGGGTGGGATGCCACTCAGCGCGGAATACACCGCCCGGGTGGGCGCGATTGCACAAGCGCATGGCCTCAAGCTGCATATTGATGGCTCGCGGATTTTCAACGCGGCGGTGGCGCTCGGTTGCAGTGTCGCCGAGTTGGCTGCTCCGGCTGATACGGTGTCCTTCTGCCTGGCAAAGGGGCTTTCCGCACCGGTGGGTGCCATGGTCGTCGGAAGCAGGGAGTTTGTGAATCAGGCGCGACGGATGCGCAAGGCGCTGGGTGGCGGGATGCGGCAGGCCGGCATCATCGCTGCTGCCGGCCTGATCGCCCTGCGGGAGATGCCCGGCCGGTTGCACGAAGACCATGCCAATGCGCGGGCCCTGGCGGAGGGTCTGGCGCAAATCCCAGGAATCAAGATTGACGTCGAGCAGGTGCGAATCAATATCGTCCTTCTGGCGCTGGGGGATGAGGTTCCGCTGACTGCGCACGAAGTCGCAGAGCGTTTGCGGGCACGGGGCATCCTGGTGGGGCCGCGTGATGCCCGCAGCTTCCGGCTGGTGACTCACTACTGGATCACCCGCCGTGATATCGAGCACGTGTTCAGGGGATTTGAGGAAGTGCTGGCATGAGCACTGGATCATCAGGTGGTCCGGAGTTTGAGTCGTTTGAGTGGGAGGACATCAGCCAGGATCTCTTCTCGGCTGCTGGTCCGCTGGATGAGGCCATGCCGGATTCAGTTTCAAGTGCGCAGCCGCCCGGCACCCCGGACCAGGGAGAACAGGCAGAGGTTGCATTTGAGGACAATCCACCCCAATCCGGCCCGGATAGGACCGGGAGAACGCCAGTGGCATCCGCATCGCCAGCAGCCTCCCGGCGGCGGTTCAGGCGCTGGCAGATCGATCCACTGTTCAGTTACATCATACTGATGGGCTTGAGCTTCGGGTTGACGCCACTTGCCACAGAAAGCCCGAATGGACGGTATGCTGCCATGTGGGCGCTGCTCGCACTGGTGGTGATCGCGTCCCATGTCATGACCGATGGCTCGCTGGAAGTGCGGCTGCGCTCTGACCAATTGTTGTGGGGCGCGGGGTGGGGGCTGATTGTTGGACTGCCTCTCCTGCTGGTTGGCCCCGGTTTGCTGGCGGATGTTTCGCAGCGGATTTTTGTAGCGATGCCAGACGGGGCGGTTTTTCAAACAATTGTGTTCGTGATGGCCACTACGGAGTCCGCGTTCTTTCGGGGAATGATCCAGGAGTCCAGATCGGTGCTCGTGACTTCGGGCATGGCGAGTCTGTGGTCGCTATTGTTGTTCTTTCCCACGATGGATGTCCTGGGCTTCCCATTTGTCGCAGTAATTGCGGGGACATTCATCGTGCTGCTGAATATTCTGTATAGCTATGTCCGCCAGCGCAATGGGACTGCTGCGGCATGGATGACGCAGACCCTGGTTAGCCTGGCCTGGTTGTTCCTGCCCCGGCTATAATGCCGGGCTTGCGCCGGGCCGCAACGCCATGTCTTATGTGATTGAAAACCTCGCGCCGTATGTCGTCATCGGTCTGTTTGTCCTGGCCGGGCTGTCTTTCCTGGTGGCGCTGTGGTTCCTGCGGCGAGGACGGCGCGATCCCTACTGGCGTCTGCGCCGGGATGCGGCCCGGGCGGGCTGGCGTTGGCTGCGCGTATCACTGGCGTTGTTCCTCGTCGCTGCCGGGACGTGCTTGCTCAGCAGTCTGCTCCCTTCCCTCATTGTTGATGGGCAATTGCCCTGGCAAACCCTTGCCACTCCAGCTCAAGTCGGGGCAGTCGCAACCTCGCCAGCGGGACCGTTGACGATGACACTCGAGCAGGCTTCTTCGCCAACGCCTGCTCGGGTTACAGCGGAGCCATTGCCCGGTGCAACACACACTACTTTGCCAGTGACCGTTACTCGCATACCACCCACAGCCCGCGCTGAAGTGCGGCCCAGTACGACCCCAGTGCCACAGGCGCGGCCTTCATTGACCGCGACGCTGCAGGCAACGCTGACTCCACCTGCGTCGAGTACCGCTGCCCCTGTATTCGCCACCAGTGTCCCTACCAGCTTGGCGACAACGCCGCCGGTGACCGCAGCGCCGCCGACGCTGGTGATGGTTACCCCGCTCGATTCCGCGGTGCGGCCCCGGCCTGATGCGGCTCTGGTTATCATGGGGGTCAGCGACAGGGTTGATTCCGACTTAAGAGTCACCAATCCATTGAGCACGCTTCCAGACGGTGTGCGTCGCATCTATTTTGGGATTGAGTACATGAACATGGTAGATGGGATGGCCTGGGAACGTGCACTGTATCGGGATGGGGAACTGGTGCAGGGTGGAGCCTACCTGTGGGCAGGTGGGGAGGCCGGCACCGCCACGCATTTCTTTGGAACCACTGAAGGTTTTGGCGCCGGTGATTACGCGATCAGGGTGTATTTTGATGTGCAGCTCAGCGCAGAATACGAATTTGCAGTCCGTTGATCGCGATGGCCTAACCTGCCGTCTTGCGTTTGAAGCCGAGGACCCTGTAGATCGGCAGGGGATGGATGGCTGATTCCCCGCGGAATGCGCGTTCGACTGGTTGAGCCTCAATTCGATTTCTGACCCGCTCGTAGGTAGACGCCGAGATCAGCACTTCGCCATGTTCGGCTGCTTCCTGGAGCTTCTTGGCATAGTCCATCGGTTTGCCCAGTGCGGTGAATTCGCGGCGTTCGGCACTCCCAACGTTGCCGAGTACCGCCAGACCCGTATCAATGCCAATACCGTACCACAACCTGTAATTGGGCGGCAGGATGTGATGCAGAGCCTCTACATCGTAGACCATGCTCATTGCAGCGCGGATGGCACGCAGGGCGTGATCGTCCTCCTGAGGGTTGATCTGTGTGTTGTACAGGCCTACCACCGCATCCCCCATGTACTTGTCAACGATTCCTTCGTAGAGGTGGATGGCATCGCTGGCAACACCAAGATAGCGATTGATGACGGTCATGAGTTCTTCAGGCTCCAGTTGCTCAGAGAAGCTGGTGAAGCCCCGTACATCAGCCATGACCACAGTGATTTCGCGCTCTTCGCCGCCAAGTTCGATGGTGTCGATGGCGCGGATGTTCTCCACCATCGCGGGAGGAAGGTACCGGCGCACTTCGGCGAGCGTCTGCTCCCGGCGGCGGACTTCAGTCAGGTCATCGATCAGGATAGTCACGCCGGCAATTGTGCCCGCGTGTGTGGTAAGCGGGCTGAGCCGCAGCGCGAGGACTACCCGGCCTCGCCCGCCGATTTCCGGCTGCAGTTCCATCGACTGGCGAATTCCGTTTGCCTGTACCCGTTCCACCCCCATGAAGAATGACTCCCCGAGTTCGGCGAGGGGCTCATGGAGTGGGGCGTTCAGCATTGCACTGCGCTCGCGGTTGATGATGCGGCTGGCGGCGGGGTTGCAGACAATGATGGCACC
>CAZGYW010000226.1:0-5230 GCA_964530495.1 uncultured Anaerolineae bacterium | reverse complement strand
CACCCTATCCTACACTCTTTCCCTACACGACGCTCTTCCGATCTCATTCAACCACCAACGACGCTTCATGCTGGGCTTGATTCTGCCCATCGTCTTCTTTGCGGTGCGGTCACTGGAGGATTACTGGTTAGTCAGAATCCCCAGACGTCTTCAGAGTGTAGCGATTGTCCTTCTGATTGCACTTGTAATTCCGAGTAACGTGCTGGCAATGGGCATTCCCCTGTTTGGGCTGCTCAATCCCGAGGCCGGTGTCGAGCAGCGGCTGCTGGTCGAACGCGGCTATGGTGAAGCGCTGAGCTGGTTGCGAGCACACGGCAATTCGGAGGAGGTGGTGCTTACCGGGCCAAACCTGGGATTGTGGGTGCCGCCGTATGCCAACAAACGTGTTGTCTACGGCCATCCTTATGAGACCATCAATGCCGCCAGTCGACTCAGGCAGGTGCAGGACTGGTTCACCGGAGCGGATTGCTACTTGCCCGGTGATGCACTTGACGGATACCACATTTCGTATGTGCTGGTCGGCCCCCAGGAGCGTGCTTATGAGGGGTCTGACCAGAGCGATCCGACCTGCCTGGGCAGCCTGCCGTCAGCTAGCGAAATTCTGGAATTCGACGGTGTAAGGGTGTATGTTCTGGGCCAGTAGGATGCGCATATGGGCCTCCAGCGTGTGGTTAGATGGCTTCCGTTTCTGCTCCTTGGCGCCCTGCTGATTGTGTGGTTGTGGCCATTACTGGCTGGTGAATCGCTGTTCTGGGGGCTGCCCACGCTGCAGTTTTACCCGTGGCGTTCCTATGCCTTTGATGAACTGCGAGCCGGCCGGCTGCCGCTGTGGAACCCCTATAGTGCTGGCGGCGCGCCACTGCTGGCGAATTACCAGACGGCCGTTTTCTATCCCCTGAACTGGCTCCATCTCATCATTCCGCATGTAACCGCGATGAACGCTCTGGCGGTTGTGCACCTTGTGGTGGCGGCCATCGGGATGTGGCTATTGGGCACATGCTGGTCGCTCCCGGTTTTGGGCAGGGGAGTCAGCGTCCTGGCGTATGCGGCGGGTGGCTATCTGGTTGCGCGGTTGGGTTCATTCCCCACTGTGGCCGCAGCGGCCTGGCTCCCGTGGCTTTTTAGAGAGTGCCATTTGCTGGTTATGGCGCGATCCAGCCGGAACGTGGTCAGGGTTGGTCTGGTGACTGCGATGCTGCTGCTGGCCGGGCACGCGCAGACGGCTTTTTATGCGCTGGCAGGGGCAGGGGCGTACGTGCTCTGGCTGAACCCTGGTGCACCTCGAACCTGGCGATCTCGGTTCAGTGGGTGGTTGCTGGCAGGGGGCGGGGTGGCGCTGGGTGCGGGATTGGCGGCTATTCAACTTGTTCCCACCGCTGAACTGTTGAGTCGGTCAGCCCGCGTTAATGGCTTGCACTATGAATGGGTGACGAACTTCAGTTATTCGCTGGCTCGGGCGCTTACGCTGTTGGTTCCGAATTTGTACGGCACCCCGGCGAATGGATCGTATCTGACCGAGGGAGCGTACTTCGAGGATGCAGCCTACATCGGATTATTGCCATTCGGCGCGGCGTTGCTTGCCATCAGGGGCTGGTGGTCAATGCGCGCGAAAGCCGAGCGTCCTGTTGCAGTCACTGGCGTGCCGTTCTGGGCTGGGATGATAGTGGTGGCTTTCCTGCTCGCACTTGGCAAGAACAGTTTCCTCTTTCCGGCGCTGTATGAGGCGCTCCCGTTTTTTCGCGCTTTCCAGGGGCCGGTTCGATGGCTGCTGTTGCTGGCATTCGGCCTGAGCATGCTGGCCGGGATTGGTGTCAGCTATGCCTGGGAGCGAACTGAACGGGTAGTTTTCTGGAACCGGCTTGCGCTTGCCGGTGGCGGGGGAATGGCTCTGGTGGCCGTCATTGCCGGCCCGCGTCTGCTTACGGGGGCTGGTGCCGTTGGCGAGGTGATGACCCGGGCTGTGGCGACATTTGGCGTCCTGCTGAGCGGATGCGCACTGTTGACCCTGGCGCGGCCGGATGTGGATGACGACCGGCGTCATCCTGCCTGGCAGGCGGCAGTGCTGGTATTTGTGGCCGTTGACCTGGGCATTGCGTTCTACGGACTCAATCCAACGGTGCCAGCCGAGTTCTTTGCGCCGCAATCTGACCGGCCGCTCGAGGGTGAGATGCTGTATATGCCGGAGGCACTGGAACAGACTCTGACGTTTGACCGCTACTTCAGTTTCAAAGACTATCGTCTGGCGGTTGCCCGGTGGCCAGAACTGCGTCAATCGCTTCTGCCCAACCTCAATATGCTTGACGGCATCGTCATGTACAACAATTTTGAGCCACTGGATACCCGGGCGCATGCGGATGGGATTCGCTCACTGGAGGACAGTTTGGAGCCCGATGCTGACAGTGTGATCGCGCTGGCCCCCGGCGGCGTACCGGTTTCTGAACCGTTCGGACAGACTGCGGTCCGGGTGGGTGGCGCCGTTACGGCATTCTCAATATTGGTCAGTATTGCGCTGACAGGCGTGGAACGGGTGAGGTCACGGGTCAGCAAGGCGTTCAGGCCACCTTCAATGCCAGAGCCGGCGCCGGAGCACGAAATCAATGTTCTTTGAACCGCGGCCGTCCCGGCCCAAACGCCCTCAATACCGTCTTTCCGAACGTCGGCTTCTGCTTCGTTTCGGTGATGTCCTGGCGACACTGACTGCCATCGTGATTGCGCTCTACGTTTGGACTCTGGTCGATCAGCGCCGGCCTTTCGACCTGGCTTTTGTGACAGAGCAAGCGTATTGGTTTGTGGTCTTACCGGGATTGTGGCTCCTGCTCGCTTCTGCCAATGATCTCTATGATCTCCAGCTTGCGGCCAGCCGGCCGGGGACGGTCTCGCGCCTGCTCGCCGTCACATTGCAGCTTCTCGTTGTGTACCTGATCATCTTCTTTCTCTCTCCGCGTGATGCGCTGCCGCGGTTGTTCATCCTTTATTACGGGCTTGCCAGTTTTGTGTTGGTGCTGCTATGGCGCTTGTGGCGCCCGTTTCTGATGGGCTGGGTGAGTGAGCGCCGCCGTGCGCTTATTGTGGGCACCGAATGGGGTGCGGAAGTCATCATCGATGCCATCAACCAGTATGCCCCCGGCCAATATCACCTGCTGGGAATCGTCGGTGCGGCGCATGAACGAGGGCGATCGATCGGCGGGCTTGAGGTTGTCGGTTCCGGGGCAGAACTGCTCGCACTTGCCACACGTGGAAATGTTGTTGAGCTGATTGTTGCGACACCCTGTGAACTGACGGGGGAGTTATTCCAGGGTGTGATGGATTGCTACCAGCAGGGCATTTCGATTGTGCCGATGGCAATTCTCTACGAGCGACTGACCGGCAGAGTGCCCGTTGAATTTGTGGGCAAAGACTGGGCCATTGTGTTGCCGATCGAGACTGCCTCGTTTTTTGACCCCTATCCGTTGCTGAAGCGTATGCTGGACATCGCTGCGGCGCTGGTTGGCATGCTGCTACTGCTGGGCCTGCTGCTGGCAGTTGTTGCGCCTTTGATGTGGCTGGATTCGCCTGGCCCCATATTCTTCCGGCAGATGCGGATGGGTAAGGGAGGCAGGCCCTATCGCATAGTCAAGTTGCGATCCATGATTCCGGATGCAGAGGCCCTTACCGGGGCGGTGTTCTCCAGTGAGAACGATCCGCGTATCACGCGCATCGGCCGCTTCCTGCGGCGAAGCAGGTTGGACGAAGTGCCGCAACTCTGGAACATTCTTCGCGGAGAGATGAGCCTGATCGGCCCGCGCCCGGAACGCCCGGAATTCATCGATGAGTTGACGCGCGAGATCCCCTTTTACCGGGCGCGACTGGCTGTTCGGCCGGGCATTACGGGCTGGGCCCAGGTTCGGCTGCCCTATGTGAACTCACTCGAAGGTCATGTTATCAAGCTTCAATACGATCTGTACTATGTGCGGCACCAGTCTCTGCTGCTCGATACTCAGATTGCGCTGCGCACCCTGGGGCGGATGCTCAGCATGTCCGGCCAGTGAGGGCTCGCATTAGCCACTGGATACCACGAAGGCCAGCATGACGAGCCAGAGTGTGCTGTAGCGCAGAACGCGATGGTTACGCCGGGATGCGGCATAGAGCAGCACGCTGATCACCAGGCCGATCATGAAGCGCAGCATGCCCAGTGGTTCGCGAAACGTGCTGAACGGCACAAAGAGGATGATCAGCGCGTTGATGGCAAGTAGCAAGGTATAGACAGTAAGGCGCCCGTGACGCCAATCCTGGAAACCTTGCCACAATCCCCACAGGGTGGGCAGGATGACCGTCGGTCCCAGGAGTAGTGCGAAAACCAGGAATACCCGAAGATTGCCGGTATCGGTATAGATTCGGAGGAAGCCGTTGAGCGGGATGACCTCGAACGGTGTGGCCATCGCGCCCCCGGAGCCAATCCCGAACGCCCCAAACCACCCGAAGAGCACCAACTGCCAGGCCGCAAAGGGCACAAATCCTGCAAGCGCCATCGTGAAACCACGCTGCCAGCGCTTCACCAGAAACTCGCTGGTAACAAACCCGGCCAGAAACAGCAGCGTTGTTTCCCTGGAAAGGGCGGCCAGCGCAAGCATGAGCACAGTCAACCAGAAATGTTGCCGGCTGTAAAGCCAGATGGCGAAGATGACCAGGCCATAGGCCAGTGGTTCGCTCAGGCTCAGGCGGGTCGCCATCAGCAACCCGGGGAACAGGCCGTAGACCAGCGCATACCAGCGATTGACGTGAAGACTCTCCAGCAGACGCTCCACGAGCGCGGTGCTGCCGACGAGTGCCAGGCTATTGATCAACACCAGCATCCAGGGAAGCAAGGAAACGATTCCCGCTGACGCCACATGGGCCAGCAGCGGCAGCAGGATGCGCTGGTAGCGGTAGGGAGGCACGTCCAGGACGGCCATGGTGCGTGCTGGATCCTGCAGAAAAGGATCCCGGGCAATGAAATAGGTGAATTGCCCATCGTAACCTTCGGTTCCGGTCGCAAGCCCTTCTGTGAAACGGGTTCCCAGAGTCACAAAGACCATTGGATCGGCAGCGTTTGTGAAGAGGACTGCGCCGAGATACAGGATCAGGGCCGCAGCCACGACCAGCCAGGGCCGCAGGGATAACCGGTGGGGGAGGTGAGGGGGCATGTCGCTCCTGTCTGTGTGGCACCGCGATCGGGCACAGCCACCATTGTAGTTGGCGGGCAGTGTTACGC
>CAZGYW010000225.1:0-5275 GCA_964530495.1 uncultured Anaerolineae bacterium | reverse complement strand
ACAAACGCACTTCTTTGCGCCCTTTGCGTCTGGCTTTTCCTTTGCGCCCTTTGCGGTAGCGCTTTTTGATCCGTGTTGAATCCGCCCTCAGCCCGTCCCCGGTTTGAGCGGCTTGACGCGCGGCCAGATCAGGACGGCAAACGCCGCCACGCCCAGCAGGGTGAGCAGCCGCCCGGCCAGCGCCAGCCCGGCCAGGCCGCCGAACCACAGCGCGGTGGCCGTCAGCAGCACGCCCCCGTTCAGCAGCCCGAAGCTGGCCCAGCCCAGCCGGACGCGGCCATAGCGTCCTTCCCCGGTAAAGCGCGGCAGCGTCCAGAACGCGATGCCCATCACGAACTGCATCGTCCAGCCGAAGATCATGATCTCCACGTGGGGATTGAGCAGCTTCCACGTCCAGGCGAAGATCGGAACACCTTTGTGGTGCAGGATCAGCGACCCGAACAGGAAGCCCGCCCCCATGTGCAGCAGGGCGGCCCGCACCAGCCAGACGCTCAGACGCGGCATGGCTAACGCTCCTTGATCCGGCCCCAGGTGTTCAGGATGAAGCCCCACCCTGCCAGGAGCAGCAGCATCGAAGCCAGGGCGAGCATCCAGCCGAACGCCGGGGCCGGGGCGAGGACCATGGCTGGTTCCCCGATGGCGCGCAGCACCAGGCCCAGGTTGAGCAGGATCAGCACCGCCCAGCCCAGCCGTTCACTGCGGCGCGGCTGCTCTTTGGAATACTTCGGGAACATCCAGTAGCCCACGCCCATGATGATCTGGCTCACCCAGCCGATGAACAGGAAGTGCAGGTAGACCGGGCGCAGAAGCTGCAGGCTGGCAGACCAGCCCAGCACGGGCTGGGCCAGCATGGCGGCGCCCATCAGCGTCCCCAGCGCAAAGTAAACCAGGCCAAGCTTGATGAACCAGCGTGAGAGCGTGGGCATCCGTCGCCTGCCTTACTCGTGCGCCAGGTACCACTGCAGCGCATCGGCCAGCGCGCGCGGGCTGGTGTGATAGGCGAAGCTGGCGCGCAGCACGCCATCCCGATCCAGCAGGTAGGAGCGCGTCGAATGATCGATGGTGTAGACGGCCTGCGATCCGCTGGCCATGCGGCGCTCGTAGTAGAAGCCGTAGTCCGGCTGGATGCGGCTCAGCGTGGCGTCATCCCCGGCGAAGCCAACGAACGTCGGGTCAAAGGTGGCCAGGTAGCGGCGCAGGGCGTCCGGCGTATCGCGCGCGGCATCCACACTGATGTACATGAACGTCACGTCCTCAGCGGCCTCCCCCAGCAGTTCCCGAGTTTGCTTATAGTCCACCAGCGTCAGCGGGCAGAAATCCGGGCAGTGCATGTAACCGAAGAAGATCACGCGCCACGTGCCACCCGTATCGCTCAGGCGGCTGATGCCCTCCATGCTGCTCGGCAGCTCGAAATCCTGCACCCGGATCGGCGGGTCGACCACCTGCCCGACATACGTCTCCGCTGCCACCGCGGCCAGCGCCGCTTCCGTCAGGGCGTCCGGCTCCAGCACTTCCGGGATGGGCGTGTGGGTGATCGCCGCTTCGACCTCGATCACCGTCCCGGATTCAAACTCCAGGCTCAGGGGCAGGAACTCGCCCTCCACCAGCGGCGCTGTGAGGCCCATCAGCATGATGTGCAGCCCGCGCGGCGCGAGGATGACGGTCTCGCCCGCCGGGATTTCCAGCCCGCCCTCCAGCGGGCGCATGCGCATCATGTCGCCTTCCATCGTCGTTTCGTGAATCTCGGTCATCCGCGTGGCCTCAGTCCAGACGGCCACCAGGCGGTCAGCCTCTGTGCCATGATTCGCGATCTGCATGAAAGCGGCGCTCATCATCGCATCCGCGGGGCGCGCCCAGACCCCGTCCACGCGGATGACCGGCTGCTCGATGCCTTCCTGGGCCAGCGTCGACAGCGTTGCTGCGTCCGGCAGGAGCACCGCCGCCAGTGCCATCCCAACCACCAGCCAACCCCACAACACTTTTCGCACGTTCATAGTCTCTACATCCGCCTCCGTGAATAATGAAAAACAGGCCGGCGGCAGCGAACCGCCGGCCCGGACAAGCGCTTAGTGGCCTGATGCTTCCGGCAGGCCGGGGCCGCCGAAGATGTCGGGGTTCTCCTCACCTTCCGCGTAGAGGAAGCCGATCAGCCCGCGCTCCAGGCGGCTGAGGGCGTGATCCACCAGCAGGTAGCGGCCCGGCACGTCCAGCGTGAATTCCACCACGGTGCTGCCACCGGGCGGCACAAGCGTGGTCTGCACGTCGGTCAGCGGCGGGGAGGTGAGCGAGCCTTCGTCATACACCCGGTCGAAGATTTCCCCGATGACGTGGAAGGACGAGATCTTGTTGGGGCCGCCCACGCCGAAGAAGATGCGCACACTGTCACCGACTTCGGCCCGCAGCGCGTACTCGTCCAGCGTCAGCGCGCCGGCCGCGCCGTTGAACACGTAGTATTCGGGCTGCTCGTCCAGCATCATCTCGTAGCTGAAGTCCAGGTGGCCTTCGGTGCCGTACGGCTGCGCGGTGTAGATTTCGCCCTGCATCACGTAGAACTCATGATCGACCGGGGGCAGCCCGCCGACCGGCTCCACCAGGATCAGGCCGTACATGCCGCTGGAGATGTGGTGCCCGATACTGGCCGTGGCGCAGTGATACACGTACAGGCCGGGCTGCAGCGCCCTGAAGAAGAACTCGGAGGTCTCGCCGGCCAGGGTCTGGGTCAGCTCCGCGCCGCCGCCGGGGCCGGTGACGGCATGCAGGTCGATGGAGTGCGGCAGGAAGCTTTCCATCTTGTTGGTCAGGCGCAGCTCCGCCGTATCACCCACGCGCATGCGCAGCATCGGGCCGGGGACCTGGCCGTCAAAGGTCATGTAGCGGAAGGTCGTGCCGTCCGCCAGCTGGCCGTTGACCTCCACCGCCGCCATCTCGATGATGTGGTGTTCGGCACCGCGGTCGCCAATGGGCGGGGGCACATCCGCCGGGTTGCGGATAATCGACACGGCATCGGCGGCAGCCGGGGCCGCGCTGGCGGTGCTGGCCGGTGCGGTGTGCGCATCATGCGTATCGCCGCCGTAACCCTGATCGACCAGCGAGCTGTCCAGCGCTTCGGCATCCCCGGCGGAAACGGTGCCGACAACCTGCAGCACCCCTTCCATCCCGATCTCGCGGTGGCCCGGAATCGAGCAGTAGTAGTAGAAGTTGCCGGGCAGGCTGGCGACGAATTCAACCGTCACCGTTTGCTCGTCCTGGGTCAGCTCCCCGGTGGACACATCGAACTCATCGATCCTGAGATCGTGCAGAATCGGGTCGCCGTTGATCACGGTCAGGCGCACCGTATCGCCCAGGTTGACGGTCAGGGTCGGGTTGATGACGCCATCGATCTCGCCGCCGACGCCGATGTAGGCCATGGCCGGGGTCTGGCCGATGATCGTCCGCAGCGTGAATTCCACGACTGCGCCCGTCTGGGCCGGGGCGGACGTATCCGTCACGGGGGCGGTCTGGGCCGGAGCAGCGGAGTCCGCCTGCGGGGCGGTTGGCCCGGCGTCAACAGTCACCACCGGCGTCATGCTGCGCGCCGGGAAGACCAGCATCAGGATAGCAAGCACGCCGATCAGGATCATGGCGGTGAAGTTGCGGGGGTAGTTTTCAGGCATGAATGGCGCTCCTTCAGGGTTGGCACTTGATGATCAGGTAGGGGAGTTCGATGGCATCCGCCGGACACAGGTCTTCACAGGCGGCACAGTACGTGCACCGATCCGGGGTGAGCAGCGCCGCCTGGCCCTCCTGCCAGCCAAGCGCGCCGGTCGGACACGCCGCGATACACGCGCCGCAGCCGGTACAGCGCCAGGCGTCTATTCGGGGCAGCCAGTCTGTTTCGGCCATGCGCCGTACTCCTTACCCTCGGTGGTCGATGGTTTGAGCATAGCGAGGATTGGCGGCGCTGCACTTCAGCTAGCTTAAGTTGAAAGCGGAAAAGCAAACCGCCAAGGCAGCAGCAGAACCGCAAAGATCGCAGAGGGGGAAAAGCAAGCACGCAAAGGAATTGCTCCAAAAAGCATTTCTTTGCGTTCTTTGCGTTTGGCTTTTCCTTTGCGATCTTTGCGGTAAAGGCTTCTGGGGGTTGGCTTTGACTTTGCCGTTCACGTTTCAGCCGAGGGCCTGCAGCACCCACAGCACGACCATCCCCACCCCGATCGACAGCAGCGTCCGGCGCGTGCGCCAGGCCACCAGCGCCGCGATCAGCCCGGCCACCAGGCGCAGGTTGGTCAGCCCCAGGGCGAGCGCACCCTCCGGCATCAGCAGCTCCGGGAAGACGATGGCCGCCAGCGCCGCCGGGGGCACGTAGCGCAGCGCGCGGCTCACGCCGCCCGGCAGCGGGCGCTCGCCCAGCAGGGCGATCACGGACAGCCGCACCGGGTAGGTGGCCAGCACCATGCCGATGATGATCAGCCAGTCGCTCATGGGGCGCTCCCTTCCCCGCGCAGAGGATCCTCGATCCGCGCCGGGCCGCTCACCCGCTCGGCCAGCAGCCCGGCCCCGATGCCCGCCAGCACGGCCAGCATCAGCCCCAGGTTGTAGGGCAGCCCGGCGGCAGCCACCGCGATCATCCCGGCCACCAGCGCCGCCACTACGGTCGGACGGTCCTCCAGCGTCGGGATCAGCAGGGCGATGAAGGTCAGCGCCAGCGCGAAATCGAGCGACCAGCCCGCCGGGATGGACGCGCCCAGCGCGATCCCGATGATCGAGCTGACCTGCCAGGAGGACCACAGCGTCAGGCCCGCGCCGAGCGTGTACCAGTGCTCATTGGCGCCGGGCTGTGCGGCCGGGTCAGCGCGACGGTAGTTGGAGATCGCGACGGCGTAGACCTCATCCGTGAGCAGGAAGGCCAGCAGGTACTTCCACGGGCGGGCGAGATGGCGCAGGTACGGCGCGATTGAGGCGCTGTACAGCATGTGGCGCAGGTTGACGATGAACGTGGTCAGGACGATGATCACGCCCGGCGCGGCCCCAGCGAACAACCCGGCAGCCACGAACTGCGACGACCCAGCGAACACAAACAGGGACATGCCGATGGCGACGGCGGGCGTCAGCCCGGCCTCGATCGCGGCGATGCCGTAGATCATGCCGAAGGGCATGGTGCCGAGCAGGATCGGGGCCTGCGCTTTGATTCCGGCCAGTAGCCGGGCGGTCCTGGACATGGCGAATCCCATCGGTGCGAGCGAACCGGCGCTGATTGTATCCCTGCCGCGCGCGAGGACAAGGGATTCTGTGCCAC
>CAZGYW010000224.1:0-5309 GCA_964530495.1 uncultured Anaerolineae bacterium | reverse complement strand
CGTCGTCAATGCCGAGCAGGTCATGGCCCAGGGCGGCACGGATGCTGAAGACGCGTCGGAAGCCGATACCGCCGAGCTGTGGTTCGACGATAACTCGGCGGGCACCGGCCCGTACGAACTGCAAAGCTACGAGCCGGGCGTGCAGACCGTGATGGTTCGCAACGCCAACTACTGGGGCGAGCCGGCCTACTTCGACCGGATCATCGTCCTCAACATGCCCGAAGCCTCCACGCAGAAGCTGGCGCTGGAAGCCGGTGACATCGACATCGCGATGGACGTGACTTCCGACCAGCTTCCCTCGCTGGAAGGCAATGCGTCCGTCAAGGTCTTCTCCACCCAGAGCGACACCCTGATCTTCCTCCTGATGAACCAGGATCCGGAAGTCGGCGGGCCGATGAGCGACCCGAAGGTACAGCTTGCGGTGCGCTATGCGCTGGACTACGAAGGTCTGAAGATCCTGGGCGGCGCGGGTACCAACATCCCGGCGGCGATGGTCCCGCTGGGCTTTGGTGGCGCGCTGGACGCGTCTGAGGCGCTCGTCCGCGATCTGGACCAGGCCAAGGCACTCCTGACCGAGGCGGGTTATCCGGAAGGCTTCAGCATCGACCTGCGTTACCCGGACTTTAACTACATCGGCACGCAGTTCTCGCTGGTGGCGCAGAAGGTCCAGGCCGACCTGGCCGAGGCCGGGATCACGGTCAACCTGGTGCCGGAAGAGCTGCAGGTCTCGCTGGACGCCTACCGGGCCGGGCAGCACGGCTTTGGCCTGTGGCTGTGGAACCCCGACTACTATGACACGCTGGACTACGTGGAATTCCTGCCGGCGGGCGTGGTGGGCAACCGCGCCAACTGGACGGACGACAACGCGGATGCCGAAATCCTGGCGCTGCGTGATGCGGTCAAGGTGGAAACCGATCCGGATGTGCGTAACGACCTGTTCCGCGAAATCCAGGTTTACGAGCAGCAGTCCGGGCCGTTCGCCCCGCTGTTCCAGCCGGGTGTGCACTTCGCCTATGACGCCACGCTGCAGGGGTTTGTGTACAACGGTCAGTGGCGTGTTGATCTGGCCGGCCTGAGCTTCTAGTCACTTCTGGGTTTGACCGGGGACGGTGGGCCACCACCTGGCTCACCGTCCCGCTTTGTTATCTGCTTGTTGTGGGGGGCGTATGTCTCTAGGCGCATATTTCCTGCGGCGGCTGGTGATGGCGGTGCCGCTGATTATCGGCATCTCACTGGTGGCGTTTGTGATCGCCAATCTGGTGCCTGCTGATCCCACCGCGGCCAACCTGGGGGAACGCGCCGCCGCCGACCCGGAGATCGTCGAAGCCTTCAGGGCCAAGTGGGGCCTGGATCAGCCGTTTCACATCCAGTATTTCCGCTACGTGACCAACCTCCTGCAGGGGGATATGGGGACGTCCATCCGCACCCGCCGGCCGGTGACGGCCGAGCTGGCCCGCTACATGCCGGCCACGGTGGAACTGGCGACGGTGGGCATCCTGATCGCGCTGGTGACGGGTGTGCCGCTGGGGATTGTCTCCGCCGTGTGGCGCAACAAGCCGATCGACTTCATCGCCCGCGTGATCTCCCTGATCGGGGTGAGCGCACCGGTGTTCTGGCTGGCGCTGATCGCGCTGCTGGTGCTCTACCTGAACCTGCGGCTGCTGCCCGGCCCCGGCCGCCTGGACGCGGTGATTACCCCGCCGCCAACGGTCACCGGCCTGTACACGATTGATAGCATCCTGGCGGGGCAGTGGAAGGTGCTGGGCAACGCGCTTTCCCACCTGATCCTGCCGGCGACGGTGCTGGGCGCCTATTCCACCGGGCTGATCACGCGCATGACGCGCTCCGCCATGCTGGACGTGCTCTCCATGGAGTACATCACCACCGCGCGGGCCAAGGGCCTGCGCGAACGGGTGGTGATCCTCAAGCACGGCCTGCGCAACGCGCTGCTGCCGGTGGTGACGGTGATCGGCCTTTCCTACGGCAACCTGCTCACGGGCGCGGTGCTGACGGAAACGATCTTCTCCTGGGGCGGCATCGGGCGCTTCGCCTACGATTCAGCGCGCAGCCTTGATTTTCCGGCGATCATGGGCGTGAGCATGGTGATCGCCCTGGTCTTCATCATCACTAACCTGATCGTGGATATGCTCTATTACCTGGTGGATCCGCGCGTCCGGGCCTGAGGAAGCGAGTGACGATGTCTCGACAGTTACTGAGCCAGATCGGGCGAAATCCCCTGATGGTCGTGGGCCTGACAATCGCCCTCCTCTGGATCGTGATCTCGCTGGTGGCGCCGCTGCTGGTGCCGTACAGCCCGGTGCAGCAGGACATGCTGTACCGGCTTCAGCCGCCGGACAGCGTGCATGCCTTCGGCACGGACCAGCTCGGGCGGGACGTGCTGGCGCGGGTGATGTACGGCGGGCGCATTTCCCTGCCGGCGGGCCTGCTCGTGATCCTGGCCTCGACTATCGTTGGCACGGTGGTGGGGTCGGTGGCCGGTTACGCGGGCGGCATGTGGGACGAGCTGCTGATGCGCAGCACCGAGGTCTTCATGGCCTTCCCGACGATTATCCTGGCGATGGCGATTGCCGCCGCGCTGGGG
Source organism: uncultured Anaerolineae bacterium (assembly GCA_964530495.1). Lineage (GTDB taxonomy): Bacteria > Chloroflexota > Anaerolineae > Aggregatilineales > Ch27 > CAZGYW01. Next base: position 2,707 of record CAZGYW010000224.1, on the reverse strand, counting down.
CCGAGCGTGCTGAACGCCGTGATCGCCATGAGCCTGGTGTGGTGGCCGAACTACGCCCGCGTGGTGCGCAGCCTGGTCGTCAGCGTCAAGGCCAACGAGTACGTGGAAGCGGCGCGCGCGATCGGGGCCGGGCACGGCCATATTCTGCTGCGCACCATCCTGCCCAACTGCATCGCGCCGGCGATTGTGATGGCGACGCTGGACATCGGCAACGCGATCCTGCTCTTCGCCGGGCTGAGCTTCCTGGGGCTGGGCGCGGAGCCGACCACGCCGGAGTGGGGCCGCATGGTCTCCGACGGGATCAACAACTTCGACCAGTGGTGGCTGAGCGCGTTCCCCGGGCTGGCGATCTTCACCGTGGTGATGGCGTTCAACTTCATCGGCGATGGTCTGCGCGACCTGGCCGATCCCCGCACGCGCAAGTCCGTGACCTAGCCGGGGCGCGCCTGTGCTGCCATAATAGGCTGCAACGCCGCAGGGCCGGCGCGAACCGCCGGCGCCTGATCTGACGCCGGAAGGTTCACGATCCTATGCAAAACTCCTCACGCAGGCTGCACGGCGGCGCCATCGTCGCAGTGCTGCTCTGGATGGCGCTCATCCTCGGGCTGTACTACTGGGTGCATAAGCCGGTCACGCCCGCGCTGGCGCAGGCGGTGGGCGGCGCGCTGCTGGACGCGGCCGCCGCCGCGCTGTTCACGCTGGCCGCCGCCGGGCTGGGTGGCCGCCTGCTGCGCCGGCTGGACCTCGGGTACCTCAGCCTTCCGGAACAATTGGCGACGCCCGTGCTGATCGGGCTGCCCGCGCTCGCCCTGCTGATCCTCGCGGTGGGGCTGATCGCCCTGAGTCGGGTGAGCATGCTGGCCCTGCTGCTGGTTGTCCTGGCGGTCACGTGGCGGGAGGCGCTCGGCTGGCTGGGGCGCTGGCGCGCCGGGCTGCGCGGTGGTCTGCCCGCCGACCGCTGGGAGCGATTCCTGGCGTTCGCCTGCCTGGCCATGCTCGGCCTGACCTTCGTGCTGGCCCTGCTGCCGCCCTCTACCTGGGATGTGCTGACCTACCACCTGGCCGGGGCGCAGGAGTACGTGCAGGGCGGGCGCTTCTATGCCGTGCCGGATAACCACTTCCTCGGCTTCTCACAGGCGGTGGATACGCTCTTTGCCGGGCATCTGGCGCTCACCGGGCAGGTGACGGGCGCGGCGTTGCTGCACTGGGTGATCGGCGTGGGGCTGTTGCTGGTGGCGGGCGGGTATGCCGGGCGGCGATCCGGCCCGGCGGCCGGCTGGGCGGCGGCGATTGTGCTGCTGGCCGGGCGAACGATCTGGTTCGAGATGACCATCGCCTACGCGGATCTGCTGCCCGTGGCGCTGGCGGTGGTGGGCGTGGCCGCCGCCGAGGAATGGGATGCGCGACGGCGCGCCGGGCAGGATGGGCGGGGCTACCTGCTGCTGGTCGGCGTGGCAGCGGGGCTGGCGATGAGCACCAAGTATACGGTGATCTGGCTGGGCGGTGCGCTCGGACTGCTCGTCCTGGTGCTGGCCCGGCGGGATGGCTGGCGGGCGACCCTCCGCTACGGGCTGCTGTATGCGGGCGTGGCGGCGCTGCTGCTCGCCCCGTGGCTGATCCGTAACGCAGCCTGGTATGGCAACCCGTTCTTCCCGCTGCTGCTGGAGGGCGGCGGCATGGATGCGATCCGCCAGGCGTGGTACAGCCAGCCCGGCTCCGGGTTGATTCACGGTGCAGACGGCTGGCAGCTCGCCGTCCTGCCGCTGACCGCCACGATCCTGGGGGTGGAAGGCGCGGGGACGTACAACACCGACATCGGCCCGCTGTTCCTGACGCTGATCCCGCTGCTCGCGCTCACCTGGCGGCAGCTCCGGGCAGAGGAACGCGCCACCGTGCGGCACAGCCTGATCGTAGTTGGCGCGCTGCTGGCCGCGTGGCTGCTCAGCGCCGGGCTGGGATCGTACATCAGCCTGCAAACGCGGCTGGTGCTGTACCTGTTCGGGCCGCTGGCGGTGGTGGCCGGGATCGCCCTGGAATCGCTGCGGCGGCTGCCGCCCCGGCCGATCAACCTGGGCTTTGTCGTCCGCGCGATGGTGCTGCTGGTCGTGGTCTTCACCCTGACGGATGCCGCGCAGGTCTTCGGGCGCCGGGGCGTGAACCTCTACTTCTCCGGGCAGGAGGGCTACCGGGAGCGTTACCTGGAGCACGCGCTGGGCTGGCATTACGCGACCATGCGCCGGCTCGACGACCTGCCGGAAGGCTCCGCGGTGCGCTTCCTGTGGGAGCCGCGCTACCTGTACTGTGATGAGATCCGGCTGGATTGCCAGACGGACTCGCTGATGGACGGCTGGTACTATGCGCGGCGTGCGGCAGGGGATGGCTCCCCGGCGGTGATCGCGGCCCGCTGGCAGGCGGCGGCGGACTACCTGCTGGTGTACGAATTCGGGCGGCAGTTTGAGCGGGAGAACGCGCTCTACACCGCGGGGGACTGGGCCGCCTGGGATGCCTTCGTCACTGACTACCTGGTTGAGGAATGGCGCACCGGCAACCCCGGCGAGGAAACGCAGTACATCCTGTACCGCTGGCGGGCGTAAGGTTCTGCAGTAAGTCAGTCCTGCGTGTCCTCTTCGGACGGCCGCGGCGCGTGCGCCAGGCGCTGGCGGCGCTGCTCGTACAGGATGCGCTCCTGGGTCAGGCGCACGCGGGT
>CAZGYW010000223.1:0-5313 GCA_964530495.1 uncultured Anaerolineae bacterium | reverse complement strand
CTCGTCCCCGTAGTAGACGCACGGCGCGCCGGGCAGGGTCATCTGGCACAGCGTAGCCAGGGCCAGCGCGCTCGCGTCCCCGCCGACCATGCTCAGGAAGCGGGCGGTATCGTGGCTGCCCAGCAGGTTAAGCTGGGCCTGGACGATCTCCCAGGGGTACATGCGGACGGTTTCCTCGATCTTGCGGGCGAAGCCGGCCGCGTCCACTGCCTCGATCTCGTACGGGCCGGAGCGCAGACCGCTGAGCGTCCGGCGGCCGAAGTATCCAATCGCCGGGCGGGTGAAGAGGTAATTCATCACCGCGTCGAACTGGTCACCCTGCAGCCAGCGCTGGGCCGGGAACCAGATCTCGCCCACGATGTACGCTTCCGGATTGGCCTTCTTCACCCGCCGCCGGAACTCCTGCCAGAAGGAGTCGTCGTCGATCTCCTCCGGCACGTCCAGCCGCCAGCCGTCCGCCCCGAAGCGAATCCAGTACTCGGCCACATCCCAGATGAACTCGCGCACGGCGGGCGTTTCGGTGTTGAACTTGGGCAGCGCGGGCAGCTCCCACCACGCGCCGTAGTTGGGCTTGAGGGTCGGGTGGTAGGCGTTCAGCGGGAAGCCGTGAATGTGGAACCAGTCCAGGTAGGGCGATTTGTCGCCGTCCTCCAGGATGGAGTTGAACTGGAAGAAGCCGCGGCTGGCGTGGTTGAACACGCCGTCAATCACGACCCGGATGCCGCGCGCGTGGGCCGCGTCCAGCAGCGTGCGGAAGACCTCGTTGCCGCCCAGCAGCGGGTCGATTTTGGTGTAGTCGTGGGTGTGGTAGCGGTGGTTGCTGGCCGACTGGAAGATCGGGTTGAAGTAGATGGCAGTGATGCCCAGGTCGGCCAGGTAATCCAGGCGCTCGACCACGCCGAGCAGGTCGCCGCCCTTGAAGCCGTGCGGGGTCGGGGCGGAGTCCCACGGCTCCAGGTTGGAGGGTTTGGGGAGAGCTTCACTGCGCGCGAAGCGCTCCGGGAAGATCTGGTAGAAGACGGCATCTTTCACCCATTCGGGCGTTTGAACGGACATCGTGGGTCACTCCTGAGCAGGGCGGCTGGCGCAGCGCGCTCGGGGCGGAGCGCGCCGGTGGCAGGGTAAGGCGATCGCTGTGCAATTATGCCGGAAACGCGGGGGAAGTCCAGGGGAGCGCAGAACGGCAGGACAGTGGTCCAGCATGCTGGGCCTGCAGCATCGAAGCGCAAGCCAGGGCACGGATTCTCGCGGATGCACCCCGGCCTCCCCGCCTGACTCTTGTCCTCTTGTCACGTTTGCCGTCGCCCGCCACAATAGAGGAGTGTTCACGTCCGAAAGCTGAAAAGAGAGTCAGGAGGCAGCGTGGCAAGTGGCAGGACAACGCAGTCCCCGGTGGGCTCCCGTCGCCCCTTCCGGCTGATCGCTGAGGGCTGAGGGCTGCCGGTTGACCGCTTGCGCCGGGCCACAGGCTCAAAAGCTTTATGTTTCGAGCGGATTGCTGAAGGCTGTTTGCTGATTGCTGAAAGCTGATTGCTGTTTGCTGAAAGCTGATTGCTCAAAGCTGATCGCTAACAATATTTCTTGTGCGGAGGACTTTTCCATGAAGATCGGACTGGCGTTATCGGGCGGCGGCGTGCGTGCCGCCGTGTTCCACTTCGGCGTGCTGGCCCGCCTGGCGGATGAAGGATTGCTGGAAGACGTGGTGGCGATCTCCACCGTGTCCGGCGGCAGCCTGGGCACGGGGCTGATCTACACCGCCAATGGCAACCGCTGGCCCACCAGCACAGAGTACCGGACGGCAATCGTGCCGCACCTGCGGCGCCTGGCCACCGGCGTTGACCTGCAGGGCACCTACCTCAACCGCCTGCTGCGCGCCCCGCTCAGCCTGCTGCGCGCGCGGGCCGGGGACATTTCCAAACTGATGCAGGAGCTGTGGGGCATCACTTCCAGCCTGCAGGACATCCCCCGCGCCCCGTACTGGATCATCAACGCCACCTGTTACGAAACCGGCGTCAACTGGCGCTTCGCCCCCGACCGCATGGGTGACTACCGCTTCGGGTACAGCTACGACCCGGCTGTGCCCCTGGCCGATGCGCTGGCCGCCTCCAGCGCGTTCCCGGGGCTGATCGGCCCGCTGGTCTTCGACGCGCGCCCGTTCACGTGGATTCCCGGCGGGCAGAACGTCGCCCAGCCGCCGCCGTACGAGCGCGTCCGGCTGTGGGATGGCGGGGTCTACGAGAACCTGGGCGTGGAACCGCTTTACAAGCCCGGCCAGGGCTACCGCCACGACGTCGAATTCCTGATCACGAGCGACGCCGGGGCGACGCCTGCCAATGCGGTGTACAGCCCGTTCAAGTCCGGCTACCGTCTGATCAGCCTGGCCACCAACCAGATCCGATCGCTGCGGGCGCGGATGGTCGTTTCTCACCTGGAAGCGGGCAACCCCGGCAGCTACCTGCAGATCGACAACTCGGCCGCCTACCTGCTGACCCGTGCCCACCGCGAGGACGAAATTCCCGCGATCGCGCCGCGCTACCTGCCGGAGGAGGAGGCGCGGCTGGCGGCGACCTTCGGTTCCACCCTGCGCCGCCTGACCGAGGCTGAGTTCGAGCGCCTGTTCCGCCACGGCTTCGAGGTCGCGGATCTGACCATGCATATCTTCGCCTCCGGCGGCAGGCGTCCGCTGCGCGGCTACACCCGGTCCGCGTGGGGATAGCCGCAGTGGGCAGGGATGATTCAACACGGATCGCACGGATCGGACGGATCAATATGGATCACAAGCGATGAAGTCAGGTTGAGTGCACTGATCCGGCCGCGCTTGCCTGACATCTTCAACTGGAATGCGACTCCGTGATAAAGTGGTAAGTGCCTGTTGATCCGGTCTGCCCGGGGAGTGTCGTTGACCGATGGCCGCCAGCCAACCTGCTTACCTCGCGCTGCTGGCGAGTGGGGAGCTTGCCCGCCGCGTGGACGCCGCCTATGACCGCCTGCGCCAGTGTACGCTGTGCGCGTGGGCCTGCCGCGCCAACCGAGCCGCCGGTCAGCGCGGGGCCTGCCGGACGGGCGTCCTGCCAGTGGTCAGCGCGGCCTTCCCGCACCCGGGGGAGGAGCGCTGCCTGAGCGGCTGGCGCGGCTCCGGCACGATCTTCTTCGCCCGCTGCAACATGCACTGCCAGTTTTGCCAGAATCACGAGATCAGCGCGCTCGGCGCGGGGGAAGAGATCACCCCGGAGCAGCTGGCGGCGCTCATGCTCCAGCTCCAGGCGGAAGGCTGCCACAACATCAACCTGGTCTCGCCCAGCCATGTCGTCGCGCCGATCCTGAAGGCGGTATGGCTCGCCGCGCAGGAAGGGCTGCGCCTGCCGCTGGTCTACAACAGCGGCGGCTACGATTCCCCGGCGGCGCTGGCCCTGCTGGACGGCGTGATCGACATCTACATGCCGGACATGAAATACGCGGATGCGACCGTCGGGCAGCGCCTGAGCCGCACGCCGGACTACCCGCGCCACAATCGCCGCGCGATCAGCGCGATGCACAATCAGGTCGGCGACCTGGTGATCGATCCCGAAAGCGGGCTGGCGCGGCGCGGCCTGCTGGTGCGCCACCTGGTCCTGCCGGAAGGGCTGGCCGGCACACCGGCGACCATGCGCTTCCTGGCGTCGAAAGTCTCCCCGGAGACGTTTGTGAACATCATGGGCCAGTACCGGCCGGCGCACCTGGCGGTGGGGATGGAAGGGCCGCTCGGCCGCCCGGTGACGCGCGAAGAGGTGCAGGCCGCCTACCGGGCGGCGGTGGCCGCCGGGCTGCATCGTTTTGACGAGGACGTGCAGGCGTGGTTGTAGGTTGGGCGAAGTTGTTGATTCCAATTCAGAACGGATGAGGCTGATGCAACTGAGTCAGACTGATTTCTTCAATCTTTTGAATCGGGTGAATCCGTTCGATCCGCGGTATCCGTTCTAAATTGAACCCTGGAGAACGCGCCCGATGCCCCGCCATGCCACCCTCCCCGGCCTGATCGCCATCCTGCGCGACCCCCGGCGCGCCCACGCCCAGCACGATGAAGCCGTCCGCGCCCTGGGCCGCAGCGGGGCGGAAGCCATCCCGCTGCTGCTCGCGCTGCTGGCCGATCCTGACCCCGGCGTGCGCGGGCGGGCCGCAGCCGCGCTGGGGCGCTGCGGCGGCAAGGCGATCCCGGCCCTGCGCGCCGCGCTGGAAGACCCCGATCCGCTCATCCGGCGCTACGCCGTCCTGGCCCTGGGCCAGACGCGCAACCAGCGCGCGGTGCGGCCGCTCGTCCGCGCCCTGGCCGATTCCGACCCGGAGGCGCGCCGCCGCGCGGCGGTTGCCCTGGGCTGGCTGGCCAACGACTACGCGGCGGACGCCCTCACCGCCGCCCTGGACGACCCGGACGACTCCGTCCGCGCCGCTGCCGCCGCCGCGCTGGCCCGCATTCGCCCGGACTGAGCCGCACCAACTCTGGAACCTCCGCCCATCGCGCATCGTATATAACGCGGAAACACAGCACCGCCGGATCACGGGGTAAGCCGCACGCTGCTTCCCTGGTCGTTCTGAGGGGGACGATTGCCGTCCGGCAGGCGGACAACAGAGGGGAAACGACGATGTACGATCAGGCTTCCTACCTGGCGCAGCAGGCACTGCTCTGCCACCAGGGAGATGAGATGAAGCAGGCGCTGCGCCTGTTCAACCACGCGGTGCGGAGCGGCTTCCGGCGCCTGCTGGATATGCTGCTGGCCCGACGCGCCGTGCTGCTGGACCTCAACGCGATCCTGCACGAAGGGGGCGTACGGGGCAGCCACCACAGCGGCCTGCACGCCGTCCCCCTGGACCGCATCCGGGGGTCGGAAGGGCGCTGCCGGGACTTTGACGGGGCTTTCCACCCGCTGAATGGTCGCAACCGCGAGCGCTGGACGCACGTCGCCGCGGCGATGCTGCGCGATGAGCCGCTGCCCCCGGTCGATCTGATCGAGGTGAGCGGCGTCTACTTCGTGCGGGACGGCCACCATCGCATTTCGGTGGCGCAGGCGCTCGGCCGCCAGTCGATTGATGCGGTGGTCACCACCTGGGAGGTCAGCGGCGGATCGCGGCTGTGCCTGACCTGAAGCCCCGCCCTACAACACAAAACGCGGCCCGAAGTCCGGTGCCGCGTTTTTGAGTCGCCGCGAGCGGGTTACGCCCGGGTGTTGCGGAAGCGCCGCCAGAAAAGGAGCAGCCCCAGCCCGGCCAGGCCCACCATGACCACCACCGCCCCGGCCAGGGCAAAGACCACGCGCAGCAGCGAAAGTTCCCCCCCGG
>CAZGYW010000222.1:0-5331 GCA_964530495.1 uncultured Anaerolineae bacterium | reverse complement strand
AGGCAAATGGCAGCGGCTCCGTGCAGCCTGTTTACCCGCCCGGCGCAGCGCCGGCATAAAAAAGAACGGCGGCTCTGCTGGAGCCGCCGCGCATCGATCAGTCGTCACCGGGGCAGTCTCCGCCCCGCCCATTGAGGTAGTGTTTCAGGAATTCGCCGGTGTAACTGCGCTCCACCTGCACGATTTCCTCCGGCGTGCCCTGGGCCACAATCTCGCCACCGGCGTCCCCGCCTTCCGGCCCCAGATCGATCAGGTAATCGGCCACTTTGATGATGTCCGGGTTATGCTCGATCACCACGACCGTGTTGCCCTGGTCCACCAGCATGTGCAGGACCTTGATCAGGCGCGCCACATCCGCCGCGTGGAGGCCGACCGACGGCTCGTCCAGCACGTAGAGCGTCTGGCCGGTGGCGCGCTTGCTCAGCTCGCGGCTCAGTTTCACCCGCTGCGCCTCGCCGCCGCTCAGGGTCGTAGCTGGCTGGCCGACACGGATGTAACCCAGGCCAACCGCTTCCAGTGTTTTGAGCCGGTTCTGGATCGCCGGCATGCTCTCGAAATACGCCCGCGCCTCGCTGACCGTCAGGTTCAGCACCTGGGCGATGTTCAGCCCTTTGTAGGTGACCTGCAGCGTCTCGCGGTTATAGCGCGCGCCGTGACACACGTCGCAGGGCACGTAGATGTCCGGCAGGAACTGCATGGAGATCAGCAGCTGGCCCTGACCCTGGCAGTTTTCGCAGCGCCCGCCCTTGACGTTGAAGCTGAAGCGGCCGGGGGTGTACCCGCGAATCTTGCTCTCCGGCATCTCGGAGAAAAGCGACCGGATCACATCGAACATCTTGGTATAGGTCGCCGGATTGCTGCGCGGGGTGCGGCCGATCGGGCTCTGATCGATGTTGATGATCTTGTCGATCGCTTCCAGGCCGTGAATTGCCTCATGCTCGCCGGCCCGCTCGCGGCTGCCATGCAGAATCTGGGCCAGCCGTTTGTACAGAATCTCCACCACCAGCGTGCTCTTGCCGCTGCCGCTGACGCCCGTCACGCACACCAGTTGCCCGAGCGGGATCGTGACGTCGATGTTCTTGAGGTTGTTCTCCCGCGCCCCCACAATCGTGATCGAGCCGCCGGATCCCGTCCGCCGTTTAGCAGGCACCGGCACGCACTTCCGGCCGGAGAGGTAGGCCCCCGTCAGGCTGTGGGGGTCCTGCAAAATGTGCTCCAGCGTTCCCTGGGAGACAATGTGGCCGCCATGCTCGCCCGCTCCCGGGCCGAGGTCGATGATCCAGTCCGCGCGGCGGATCGTTTCCTCGTCATGCTCCACAACCAGCAGGGTGTTCCCCAGGTCGCGCATGCTTTCCAGGGTGTTGATCAGGCGCTCGTTATCGCGCTGGTGCAGGCCGATGGTCGGCTCGTCCAGCACGTACAGGACGCCCGTCAGGCGCGAGCCGATCTGCGTCGCCAGCCGGATGCGCTGCGCTTCCCCGCCGGAGAGCGTCCCCGACGCACGCGAGAGCGTGAGGTAGTCCAGCCCAACATCCACCAGGAACCCCACCCGCGACTCGATCTCCTTGAGGATCTGTTCAGCGATGCGCCGATCCGTTTCGCCCAGGCGTGGGGGATTGCCATCCGTGCCACGCAGAGCCTTGATCCACGGCAGCAGCTTCTTGACCGTCATGCCGGTGATATCAATGATGCTGTGGTCATCCACCGTGACGGCCAGCGCCTCCGGGCGCAGGCGGCGCCCATGGCAGATCGGGCACTCGACGCCGGACATCAGCCCTTCGTACGCCATGCGCATGTAGTCCGAAGACGTCTCGGAATAGCGCCGCTGCAGGGTGCGGATCACGCCTTCCCAGCGGCCCTGGTACTCACGCATATGGCCCTGCGCGTTGGTGAACGACCGGCGCACCGCGCGCTCCGCGGTGCCATACATCACAATGTTGCGCTGCGCCTCGGTCAACTCACGCCAGGGTGTGTTCACCGGCACGCCGAGCTGGCGCATGGCCGCCAGCATCCACTGGATAGTGTAGCTGTCGGTGCTGTTCCACCCCGGTGCGTTAATCGCGCCCCCTTCCAGCGTTTCATCCTGGTTGGGCACGATCAGGTCGGGGTCAAATTCCAGGCGCATGCCCAGGCCCTGGCACTCCGCGCAAGCCCCATCCGGGCTGTTGAAGGAAAAGGTGCGCGGCTCCAGCTCCGGCAGGCTGCCGTGCCCGTTCACGCAGGCCAGGCGCTCGCTGTACAGCGTATCCGTGAAATCCTCCCGGTCGGTCACGTCATTGATGATGACGACGCCATCCCCGTGCTTGAGGGCCGTTTCGACCGCGTCCGTCAGGCGGCTTTCTACCGCCCGCGCGTCTTCGCTCTCCGGGTCGTCAAACCGGCGTGTGACCAGGCGATCCACCACGATCTCGATGCTGTGATTCTTGTAGCGGTCCAGGTCAATCTCGTCGTTGACATCACGCATCTCACTGTTGACACGTACCCGCACAAACCCCGCCTTGCGGATGTCCTCGAAAACCCCCTCGTGGCGCCCCTTGCGATTCTTGATGACCGGGGCCAGCACCTGGATGCGGCGATCAGGGGGTAGAGCCAGCACATTGCTGACGATCTGCTGGGCGCTCTGGGCCACAACCTCCGCACCGCAGACCGGGCAGTGTGGGATGCCAATCCGGGCGTACAGCAGGCGCAGGTAGTCGTAGATTTCGGTGACCGTGCCCACCGTCGAGCGCGGGTTGGCGCTGACACCCTTCTGGTCGATCGACACCGCCGGGCTAAGGCCCTCGATCTGGTCAACGTCCGGCTTCTCCATCTGGCCCAGGAACTGGCGCGCGTAGGCGCTCAGGCTCTCCACATAGCGCCGCTGACCTTCGGCGAAGATCGTGTCAAACGCCAGCGACGACTTGCCGGAACCGGACAGCCCGGTGATCACGACCAGCCTGTCCCGCGGGATGTCCACGTCGATGTTCTTGAGGTTATGTTCGCGCGCACCGCGCACAATGATCTTGTTCTGCATACCGCCCTGGCTTCGTCCCGAAATCCCAATTTAGCACTAACGTTCTAGTATAGCATACATCCGTTGCCTGCGACAGCGCAATCGATTGAGTCTACCAGTTGCCCACCCACCTAACAAGAGCGCGTCTGGAGTCCGACCGTGTTCAGCCCGCCGGGTCGGCCGGCACACCCGCAAACAAGTCGCGCTCCAACGGGGCATGGCCGTTGGCCTCCGGCCAGGCGCGGTAGAACATCTGACGGCTGAACAGCCGCCGCGCCAGGAAGCGCGGGAGCGCCGTGCTGGTGGCGATCCCCTCCTGGCTGGCGTGACAGGCGGAGGCCGCCAGCCAGGCGTCGTAGTCGTCGGGCAGGTGCAGCCGCGCCGTGACCGGCAGCGCCGCATCCAGCACCGCCTGCATGTCAAGATCATGGTTACGCCCCATGCGGCGCGGATCGCCGCCCGTCAGGCGCACAAAGATCACTGCCAGCCGGATCAGCGTGCGGGGCATCACGATGAAGTACAGCTTCTGGGGCTGGTAGGGCGCCAGCCCGGCCGCGATCTGCTCCGGGTAGCAGGCCGCATCGCCGGCCGCATGAAAGGCCCGCACCGTGGCGCGGTGCATGGCGATATGGTCGGGATGCCCATAGCCGCCGTACGGGTCGAAGGTGACGACCACCTGCGGGCGCTCGCGGCGGATGATCTCGGTCACGCGCCTTGCTACCGTCTCTTCTTGCGCCTGCCACAGCGCGTCGGGATGGTCATTCTCCGGCGTGCCCATCATCCCGCTGTCACGGTAGCCCAGGGTGAATACCTGCCGGATGCCCAGGGTCTTTGCCGCACAGTCCAGCTCAGCCAGGCGCAACGCGGCCACCGACTCGTACCCCTGCAGATGCTGCGGGTCGACATCGCCCGCCTCGCCGGCCGTAGCGCAGATCAGGCTCACCGCCACCCCGTTACGGGCGTAGTAGGCGATGGCCGGCCCCATGCCAAACGCCTCGTCGTCAGGATGCGCGAAAGACAACAGCAGCCGGTGCGTTCCCTGCGTCATGCCCATAGCTCTCCATCCCCGGTCCCATCCGCGGTCAGGCGGGAGAGCATAGCAGACCGCCCGCCTGCTTGTCCACTTCCTGAGCATGGCGGCGCCTGACCCGCTGCCGGGCAAGGCGAGTTTGGCCGCGCCGCCCGGTCTGCTATAATGATGGCGCTCCCTGTTCCGGAGTGCGGAGGGGGACACCTATCGACCAACACGCTGGTGGCTTCCCAGCCCCCAACAGCAGGCACATGGGCCCTCAAACCATCTTCCTGATCCGCCACGGCGAAGTGGATACCAACACCCTGGTGCTGGACCGGATGGTCACCGTCGCGGATTTCAATCGAATCGTGGAAAGCGTCCCACACGAGGAGCTTAACGCGCGCGGGATCGCCCAGGCGCAGGCTGCCGCCGTCCGGTTGGAGGGGCGCGGCCTGACCTGCCTGTATTCAAGCCCGCTGCTGCGCACCCGGCAGACCGCCGAAATCCTGGCGGAACGCCTGCACCTGCCGATCATCGTCCGCGATGACCTGTACGAGTTATTGCCTGCTCCGCTGCCCCACCCCTTTGACGAGATGCTCACGCTCAAGCGCGCCTACATCCGCTCCGGGCTGCGCCTGGGCAACCCGTTCACCCGGGACACCGAAACCGTACACCGTGCCATCCGGCGCGTGACCGGGTCATGGCGCGCCTTGACCGCTCAGAACCGGAACAACTTCGCCATCGTCGGCCACCAGGGGATTTTCCAGCTGCTCTTCCTGTGGATTCGCCCGTCGCCATTCTGGGAGCTGGTCTACGGCGATACCAGCAATTCTGGTATCTCCGTGATCACCCGCCGCTGCGGGTAGCCGGTGCGGACCGCCAGCACGATGGATGACTCCCGCCTGCCCCGCTGGGCCCAGCGCCGCAACCCGCTCGTCCAGCGCGACCTGCGCCCGGCGGCCCGCCATGAGCACTTCGACACCGCCCGGCTGGTGCGAGTCCTGCTGCTCTCCGGCGGAGTGGTACTGGCTTCGCTGGTACTTGCTCCGCTGCGGGCCGTTGACCTCTCCAACCCGTTGATTCTGCTGCCCCTCACGCCGGTCATCGTCGCGTTCTACGCGCTGCTCCTGGCGACGGTCTTCGGCCTGCCGATCCTGATCACGCTCTATGCGACGGCGCTGGTACGCGTCAGCGCCAGGGCGGCGGGCCTCCTGCTGCGCGAGCGCGCAGAAGACCGCCTGAGCCTGCTGCGCACCGTCCCCCCTCCGCTGCGGGACATCCTCCTCAGCCAGGCGGCGGCCAGTATCTGGAACGAGATCGCGCTCCT
>CAZGYW010000221.1:0-5391 GCA_964530495.1 uncultured Anaerolineae bacterium | reverse complement strand
CTCGAGGTCAGTTTTCGGCTACCTGATGGCCGATTCCACTGGCAGAGTATCTTCACTGTGTTGCGATCGCCCTACTATCGCAGCATCATCGGCTTCACGGTATTCCAGGCCACACTATCCACAGTAATCACACTGCTGCTGGCTATTCCTGGCGCCCATGTGCTTGTGCGATACCGCTTCCGGGGAAAGACACTTCTCCGATCGCTTTCAATGTTACCATTTGTATTACCAAATGTGGTTGTTGCTGCGTCATTCTCAGCATTAATAGGCAAATCAGGGATAGTTAATGAGTTTCTGATGCGAATTACCGGCACATCCACCGCGCCGATCCAGCTTGAACAGACACTGGCTATCATTATCCTGGCCCATGTCTTCTACAATTACCCCCTGGCACTGCGGATGATAAGCGGATACTGGACCAATCAAAGCCCGCTGATTGAGGAGACCGCACGGGTTCTGGGGGCTCACGGCTGGCGACTATGGTTGTACATACGCATCCCCCTGCTCCGCCCCATTCTGCTGGCCACTGCGGCGCTGGTGTTTCTGTTCACGTTCACCAGTTTTGGAGTAATCATCATTCTGGGTGGTGCGCGATTCGCTACACTGGAAGTGGAAATCTACCGCCAGGCCGTAAATATGTTCAATCTGCCTGTTGCAGGAGCACTATCAGTCATTCAGATGGCCGGAATGTTCCTGTTGATGGCATTCTATGCCCAGCGACAGACCGATATTGCAGGCACCCACGCTGAAAGCACACAGGTGGCGATCTGGCCGCGGCGATTGCACCAAAGGTTTTGGATCGGCATCAACGTGGCCTTCATTGGAATTCTATTGTTTGCGCCACTTCTCGCACTCACTGCTCGATCATTGGGATTGCCGCAAAACGCCCCCACGCTTCATTATTTTGCCATGCTGCCTTACAATCCTCGGGCATCAGTGCTGTTTGTGCCTCCTGTGACGGCTATCTGGAATTCGCTTCAGCTCGCCCTGGCGACCACTGTTGTGGCGGTTGCTCTCGGTCTGCTGGTATCCAATATGCTTTCCAAACGTCATCAACTGGCACGCTGGCTGGATCCTCTGTTCATGTTGCCGCTGGCGACAAGCCCCGTTACGCTGGGGTTTGGATACATCATTGCCCTGGACGAGCCGCCATTAAACTTGCGCACATCACCGATCCTGATTCTGTTCGCACATGTACTTGTAGCGCTTCCGTTTGTCATTCGAAACATACTGCCGGCAACGCGAGCGATTCCTGCCGATATTCGCGAAGCAGCGCGCGTGCTTGGAGCCTCGCCCTGGCGTGTCTGGAGACGGATCGAGCTTCCACTGATCAGCCGATCAATCGTCGTCGGCGCCGTCTTCGCGTTCACAGTGAGCATGGGAGAATTCGGCGCATCGTTGTTCATCGCGCGCCCTGAGTTCACAACTCTGCCGGTTGCAATCTATCGCTTGCTAGGACAACCCGGAGCAAGCAACTATGGACAAGGTCTGGCACTCAGCGTCGTATTGCTAATGGTTTGCGCCAGCGGATTCCTTCTACTTGATCGGCTTGGCGCGACAAATGACGGTGAATTCTGATGCTCTCCATCGACAGCCTCAACAACTACTATCAGCAACAGCAGGTGTTGTTCAACATTACATTCAACGTAGAAGCAGGCGAGATTGTGTGTCTTCTCGGCCCCAGCGGCTGCGGCAAGACCACTCTGCTCCGCACAATTGCCGGGTTGGAGACCCCCGAATCGGGCGATATCCGTGTTGAAAACCGGTCCATACTCAATGATCCGGTTCATGAGCGCGGATTTGGCCTGATGTTCCAGGAGTATGCGCTTTTCCCGCATCTGAACGTTGAACAGAACATTTCTTTCGGCCTGCGAATGCAGCGATTCCCGGAGGCAGTTCAGAAAGAGCGCCTTGAAAACACTCTTGATCTGGTCGGGCTGGAAGGTCTTGAGAAGCGCAGGGTTTCGGAACTATCTGGCGGTGAGCGCCAGCGAGTCGCATTGGCGCGCAGCCTGGCTCCTAACCCAAAGCTCCTAATGCTGGACGAACCGCTTGGCTCGCTCGATGCTGCGCTCAAAGCGGAGCTGGTCGCTGAACTGCGCAGCATCATCAAGCGAATAGGGATCACGAGCATCTACGTTACGCACGATCAACAAGAAGCTTTCTCAATTGGGGACCGTATCATCATCATGCGTGACGGCAGGATTGAGCAGATCGGTGCACCTCAGCACGTGTATCTCCAGCCGCGCACCGAGTTTGTTGCCAGGTTTCTTGGTCTGGAGAACCTCCTGCCGATTCAGCGCATCGAGGGCAAGTTCGCACAAACCGCTATTGGCGTGTTCGAGCTTGACACAACTGATGACTCTGTACCCGGGAGTATTCTGATACATCCTGAACGGCTAACCACGTCTCTGCGCACGCCCGACACCCATGCTGGAGAAACAGCCATTGAAGGCCGACTCATCAACCTTACATTTCGTGGCAAAGAGTTCAAGGCAGTAATTGAACTGGCCGGAACCGACATCCGTTTTGTCGTGTCATTGCCAGTAACAGGAATTCCCCCTGCCCCCGGAACGACTCTCTGGATTTCTTTCAGACGTGAGGATGCCGTCTTTCTGACCTAGCGTAGTCTCGGGAGTTGTTTCTCAAAACGGTAACCCACACGGTGCTCGGTCAGAATGTAAAGCGGATTTGCAGGATCCAATTCTATCTTGCGGCGCAACTGGCTGATGTATACCCGTGGATAGTAGATATCATCCACGTATTCCGGCCCCCACACCTGTTCAAGAAGGTCCCGTTGCTGCACTACGCGTCCTGCATTATCCAGCAATACTGTCAGGAGTTTGAATTCAGTTGGGGTCAGATGAAGGCGCTCACCGTCGATCATGACCTCGCGAGTCACAAGATTGATACTCAAACGGCCGTCATCGTATGAATCAGGCATAGTAGCAGCACCCGGTACAAATCGCGCCCGTCGCAGTAATGCCTGTACCCGTGCTGCGAACTCATTCAATCTGATTGGTTTGACAAGATATTCATCTGCTCCGGCTTCTAATCCTTCGATTATCTCCTCTTCCTGAGTTGCCTGAGCGGTGAAGATCAGGATCGGCGTTTGTGACGATTCACGAACGCGCCGAACCACTGTGAGACCATCAACCTGTGGCATGACCATATCAACAACAAGCAGGTCGGGATGTTCAGAATCAAACATCCGTAACCCTTCATCGCCATTCGATGCAACCAGCACTTCAAGGCCCACGCTTCTCAATTTCCCGGCGTAAGCATCCCTGACCGCTGGCTCATC
The DNA here is from genome assembly GCA_964530495.1 of uncultured Anaerolineae bacterium. Lineage (GTDB taxonomy): Bacteria > Chloroflexota > Anaerolineae > Aggregatilineales > Ch27 > CAZGYW01. The sequence goes on along the minus strand of CAZGYW010000221.1, from coordinate 2,087 downwards.
ATCAATGATCAGTACTTTCATGACCCTGATTCTTCTGCTATTTCTTCGGAGACAGGTGAGACAATTGTACTACCGCCACGTGTTATACACAAAATCAGACCAGCACGTATAATAGAAGAGGTCAGGGGTTTAACCGGAACCGGGAGATAACCATATGATTCAGGACAGCAGGAAGGCCAAACGGACAGGATTCCCTTTGAGAGTCTTGTTTGTGCTTTTCATTCTGGGGATTACGAGCCTGGCGTGCAACCTTATCAACCAACCAGCCACCGGTGCAACGCCCACAGTGAGCGCCCAGAACACAATACCACCCACGCGCACGCTGCCGCCCACCGGGCAACTACCCACCCCCCTGCCCGGTCTTACCTTTCAGCCAACCCAGGTACTGATTCTGCCAACGCTGTATCAGATTCAGCCCAGCGCCGTGGTGCTACCCAGTCCAGTGCCCTTCTACACCGCCACGCCGTTTCCAACTCGGATACCTACCAGCACGCCGCTGCCTTCCGCCAATATCACCATCTACTCACCAGTTAACAATAATGTGTTGGCTGGAATCGTGCAGGTCCTTGGAAGCGCCACGCATCCGTTCTTTGTGCGCGCTCAGCTTGAATTCAGTCCTGATCCTGGCGATCTCTGGTCACTGGTTCCGGGATCAATCGCCTCAGCGCCAGTGCAGACAGGGCTGCTCGGACTCTGGGATACGCGTCTGACGCCGGATGGCATTTACCAGTTGCGCCTCCGTGTCTTTACGACAGATGGTGGCAGTACGGTTGCCGTCGTGCGTAATCTGCGGATTTCCAACCAGACAGCGACCCAGCCGCCTACGGTGACACCCACCGCAACACCGACTGCTACTTACACAGCCTCTCCTGTGCCAACAAGCACACCGGTGCCGTCGGCAACCTCGACGGCTTTGCCGACGGCTACACCAATCGCGCCTACGGATACTGCTGTACCATCCGCTACCCCAATCCCGACCGATACGATCGTACCGCCTACTCAGACACCAATTCCACAACCCACAGAACCAGCCGTCGATCTCAACGCGATTCCCGTTGTGCCCGTTCTTTCTCCGGGTGCCATCATGAATCTGCGCGCTGTTTACGACAATGGTGTCGCCAACTTCGGAAACAGTCCTTACCGCTTCATCAAGGTCGGTGATCAGAATACTGCATCGCGCGCATTCCTCAGCGGATTTGGCGAGTACACCTACAACCTCGATGCCTATGCCGGGCTTGAGCCACTAATCGCCTTCTTTGGAGTCCCTGTTCGCGAGGAAGCTGGCAGTGTAAAGAACAGCTTCAATGTGACAAGTTTCGCGGCTTCCATGGGATGGACGACTGAATCGGTACTGATTGCCGGTGGCTCAGCAGCGCCAACCTGCCAGGCGAATGAATCCGCGCTTAACTGCGAAATCAGGCAGTCACGGCCATCAATCGCGCTAATCATGCTGGGCACCAACGACCTTGTCGCCTATATGGGAGCTCCGGAACTCTTCCGCAGCAATCTTCAGGCGATTGTCAGCACCAGTGTGTCACAGGGCGTAATCCCTGTACTGAGCACCATTCCCGAACGTCGCGATGGATTGGTCACTTCTGACCAGGTGCTGGCATTCAATACAGAGATCGTCGATCTGGCCAGCGCGGCCGGCATTCCGCTATGGAATCTCTGGTCTGCGATTCGCGATCTGCCAAACAATGGACTTGATGCTGGTGGCGTCAGTCTTAGCGTACCACCCGGCGGCACGTTGCCAACGGATCTTTCGGCTGCAGGTCTCAGTTACGGATTCAACCAGCGCAACCTGACAGCACTTCAGGTCTTGAATGCGGTTCGCACTGCTGTCTTCCCTGACGTTGGCTGGCCGCAGCCCACTCCGGAGCCTACCGCCATTGCGATCGTGCCGACTGCTACCGAATCACTGGTAGTGCCGACAGAAACCCCGTGGCCAACCGAAACACCGACGGAGACGCCTTGGCCAACAGAAACCCCATGGCCAACCGAGACGCCGCCTGAAGCGCCTACCGAAACGCCGTGGCCGACGGAAACCCCATGGCCGACCGAAACACCGACAGAGACACCGACCGAAA